>NZ_JBSGTX010000012.1:5858-136017 GCF_053607625.1 Streptomyces sp. NPDC055103 | reverse complement strand
CGCCTGGCCAAGCTCCGCTGGCGCATCGAACACGACTACCGCGAGATGAAACAGGCCCTGGGCCTGGCCCACTTCGAGGGCCGCACCTGGGGCGGCTGGCACCACCACGTCACCCTCGTCTCCGTCGCGCACGCCTTCTGCACCCTGCAACGACTGGCCAGAGCCCCAAAAGACACGGCGCCGGCCTGAGCCTCTACCGCGTCGTCCGCGAGCTACAGACCCTCCTCGCGACATGGACCGGCGCCTGCCCCACCTGCCACCGCGACATACCAAGCACCAAACCAACCTGACCAAGCACTACTAGTGCTCTGACCGGGAAGGTTCACCGGGTTGGTCGGTTCACGCGCGGTTCGCTTAGCATCTGCGTCCATGTCCGAATCCGAGCATGTCCTTGACTGGTTGCAGAGCTGGTACGCCTCACAGTGCGATGGCGACTGGGAACACGAATGGGGCGTGAAGATCGAGACGCTCGACAACCCGGGCTGGGCCGTCAAGATTGATCTTGAGGAGACGGACTTGGCGGACCGGGAGTATCCCCAACAGCGGGTCACTCGGGGTGAGCACGACTGGGTGATGGCCCGGACGGCCGAGAGGGAGTTTCGTATCGCGTGTGGACCCGGCAACCTGACCGAGGCCCTCACGCTGTTTCGGGTCTGGGCGACGGTGAGTGTCCCGTAAGTGATGTGACTGGCGAGGCCGTCACGCTGCGAGCGCGGGTCGGCCGCCCCATCGGATGCTCTTCTCGCTGCGAATGCGAGCGCGTTCGCGTCGTTGGGCGGCGAGGACGTCGGGGTGGCGGGCGTTCTTGTTCCGCCAGCGCAGGTAGGCGTGCAGGGCCTGGGTCTGGACGGTGTGGTTGGGGTGGTTCGAGTTGGCGAGGGTGAACTGTCGCAGCGGTCCGAAGTGGGCCTCGATGGGGTTCGCCCAGGAGGCGTAGGTCGGGGTGAAGCACAGCTCGACCTTGTTCTTGACCGCCCACCGTTTCATCCGCCAGTTCGTGTGGGCGGAGAGGTTGTCGAGGATCACGTAGATCGGGGCGCCGTCTGGACGGGCCGCCCGGATCGTCCTCAAGGGGGTCTGTCAATCGAACGGCTCTGGCTCACTTTCGGTGGTAGCGGAGAGTGATGTCATCCCGGGAGGATGCGGTGGCGGAGGATCGGGAACCCGGCGCGGCCGTACATCTGTCGCTTGATCAGCTTGGTCTTGTTGTTAACGCCCTCGGTTCCACCATTGTGGTGTGGGAGCGTGAAGGCGGCGATCACGGCGTCGCGGTCCCGCTCCAGGCCTCGGGTGAAAGCGTGCAGATGGGGCAGGTCGGCTGCGCGGACCTCGGCGATCCAGTGCTCGAGAGCGTCGGCGTTTCCTGGGTCAGGCACCAAGAGCTGGGCGAAATCGGATGCGGGCGGCGAGCTGGGTCATCTCGGGGCAGGCGGCGGTGAGCCGGGCCAGGAGGTCTTGATGCTCGGCCTTGAGGCCGTCGGGCCTGCTGAGCAGCATCCGGGCGAGTCGGCGCGGAGAGATGTGGCTGCGGTCGGAATCCGCACGGCCTTGGTTGATGCACTTGCGCAGGAGGTTGCGACAGCCCGTGAACCCGAGGGTCTTGATCACCTCGAAGAGGTGCAGGACGGGGACGGCGGGATCTTCGGCGCGGCGTTTGCGCAGGTGCTCACGGTAGGGGTCGACAAGACTGGAACGGTACTTGGGAACGCGGAGCATCCGCTCGGGCTGATCGGCGCGGGCGTAGCGTTTGACGGTGTTCAGTGCCAGTTGTAGACGGCGGGCGCATTCGAGCAGGCCTACGCCTTGGTCGAGCAGGGCGTGGACCTGGTGCCAGCGCTCGAGGGTGGTCTGTGCGCGGGGCCCGTCGTGCAGGGGTGCGTCCAGCACTGTGGCCCAGCAGCTGCTGTGGGCCTTGACCTCGCTCAGAGCGGCCTCGCACAGGTTGTTCCACAAATGCCAGCGGTCGGCGACCTGCACGGCGTCGGGCAGGGCGCGATGGATGGCTTCGGCGTAGGTCGTCGAGCCGTCGCGGCACACGACCTCGACGCCCGGATGCTCGCGCAGCCACGCCTCCAGGGTGTCGGCCGTGCGGTCGGGCAGCACATCGATCCGCTCGTGGGTTTCGGCATCGATCAGCACGGTGGCATAGCGGTGACGCCGGCGCAGAGCGAAGTCATCGACACCGATCACACGGGGCACCCGCGACCTGGGCAGCGGGATACGCAGCAGGGCGCGCAGGGCGGTGTGACGCGACAGGCGCATGGCCAGGGCCGCCAGCAGACGTGCACCCGCCCGGCCCGCTAACTCCTTCACCACGGCCCTGACCTGCCTGGTCAATCGTGCGGTGCGGCGTTGATATCGCTCCAGCACCCCGGGCATTTGCTCGCGGAAGGTGTGGCGGCAGCCGAGCGTGGGACACACCAGACGCCGCACCCGTACACGAACCACCACTCGCCGCCCGTCCACCGCCACATCGGCCACCGTCCGCAGGTGATGGCCGTGCAATCGGCCGGACGGCGCCTCGCAGTTCGGGCACGGCACCGGGTCCTGCGGTGTACGTGCCCGCACCAGGACCAACCCGCCCTCGTCCACAACGTCTTCGATGACCAGCGGGGACAGTCCCGAAAACACCACGTCTACAAGCTCGTTGATGTCACACACGCCATACCAACGACCCGCCAGCACGCTGCGTCACCACCGAAAGTGAGACAGAGCCGTTCGTTTTACAGACCCCGTGAGCCACGGAGCCGCACGAGCAACTGCGGAACGCCGGATGGCATCCGTCGAACCACCCAGCCTGGACGACCTGGCGCTCCCCGAACCGCACCATCGCTTTCGAGCACAGCCCCCACGCCACCGACGACCGGTGGACCTTGTACGGGAGCAAAGACCTCAACCAGGCGGCATGGGCCATCCGCCTGTCCGCCGGGGTCGCCCACGACGCCCTCTCCCAACTCGCCGACACTGCCGCTGAGCTCGCCGGTCCTCCGCCCGCCCCGCAACACGGAACGCCCCGCGCCTCCCGGCCTCCCGCCGCGATTCCCCAGCGACAGGGTCGCGTCCGCTGATCACGCCTCATACGGCCGGTCCGGGGAGCCGACGCCCTGCCCTGCGCGGGACACGCTCCGCGTCAACGCCCGTCACCCGGTGTCCGGCCTGGCACGATGCCTCTCATGCAGCAGCTGCCTCCCTCCTGTCCCGCCCATCTGCTCGCGTTCGAGTCGGTCACCGGCAGGACGAACACCGGTTCCCGCAGGCCCAGAGCCGCCGCCCGCGGACATCGAACGGCCGCGTGATGATGGACGGCGAGGAGTCGGAGCAGGCGTCTCTTCCCGACCTGCGGCTGCGGCTGGATGCCCAGCTGGACGCGATCGCCGGAAAGCTGCGGGACCTGGCGAAGGCCAAGGACCGGTTGCAGGGCCTGCTCGACGCGGTCCTGGCCCTGAGCCGGGAAGAGGACCTGCCGGCGGTGCTGCAGCGGTTCGTCACCACCGCCATGGACCTGACCGGCGCCCGCTACGGGGCGCTGGGCGTGCTGGACGAGTCCGGCGAGGAGTTGGAGCAGTTCATCACCGCCGGACTGTCCGAGTCCGAGCGCGCCGACCTGTCCGGAACCGACTTCCCCCGCGGGCGCGGTGTTCTCGGGCATCTGATCCGCAACCCCCGGCCGCTGCGGGTCGACGACATCGCCTCCCACCCGGCCTCCGTCGGGTTCCCGCCCGGCCACCCGCCGATGCGCACGCTGCTGGGGGTCGCCATCAGTGTGCGGGGCACGATCTACGGCGACCTGTACCTGTCCGAGCGCCGTGACGGCCTCCCCTTCGACCGCGAGGACGAGGACATCGTCGTCACTCTGGCCGGCGCCGCCGGCATCGCGATCGAGAACATGCGGCTGCTCGACCAGGTCCGCGACAGCGCCGAGCACTTCCAGCGGCTCCTGCTGCCCACCCTGCCCGACCTGCACCCGTTCACCAGCGCCGCCGTCTACCGCCCCGCCCCCACACCCGGCCACCTCGGCGGCGACTGGTACGACGCCATCTGGCTGCCCGACAACGCCTGCGCCGTCGTCATCGGCGACGTCGTCGGCCACGACCTGCACGCCGCCGCGGCCATGGCCCAGACCCGCAGCATGCTCCGCGCACTGCTCTACGACCGCCTCACCCCGCCCAGCTCCGTACTGCACCAGCTCGACCGCACCCTGCACGCCATCACCGACCTGCCCGTCACCACCGCGTGCCTCGCCCGCATCGAACCGGCACGAGACGGCTGGACCCTGCACTGGAGTACCGCAGGCCACCTCCCCCCGCTCCTGATCACCCCCGACCGGCAGACGCGATACCTGCACGCCGAACCCGGCCTGCCCCTCGCCGTGAACACCGAAGAGCCCCGCCCCGACCACACCCACCCCTTGCTGCCAGGAGCCACCGCGGTCTTCTACACCGACGGACTCGTCGAACACCCCGCCCACCCCATCGACGACGGCCTGGACCGACTCGCCGAACTCGCCATCGCCTACATCGGCCTGCCCCTGCAGGACTTCGTCGACGCCCTGGCCGACCACCACCCCAGCGACGGCCACGACGACATGGCCATCCTCGCCCTCCGCACCCCGCACACGTGAAAGCGCGAGCGCTCGGGCACTCCATGGTGCGCTTCAGGGTGCCTCCGAAAGCTCCGCTCATCGCGTCCTCCTCGCTGATCTGGAGAGTCCTCGGTGGGTGATCTCCACCTTGCAGAAGCCCCGGCCGGTAGGGACATCGGGGACGAGCACCTCAAGGCGGCAGGCCGTCCCTACCTTGGTCGACTCACCAAGGCCGCCCATGGCGACCACCGTCCCGGACGCTCGTAGACCATGACCGCCACACCCTCGGTGATGTCGTCGAAACCGAACGCCCCCAAGGGCTGACGGGTTCCCGCACGAGGTAGGCGCCTTCGTCACTTCGCTGAACCTGGTGCGAGAAGTCCCCGCGTGATGGGCGCATGTTGCCAGCTTCGGCGGTCCACCTTGGGGAGGCCCTTCTCGTCCGCCGACACGCCGTCACCGTCGTGTACGCGGCCGGGCCTGTCGGCGTCCACATGCGGCAGAGGGCAGCCACGCTTACGCTCCTGAGAGGGCCCGAGAGTTCCGCGCCGTTAGAACGCCGCGCGAGGTGCGCGGCTTCCTCAAGGGAGGCCTGACCGTGCTCTACGTCATGACCATGCGATGGCAGCCAGGACTCACCCGCGAACAGCGCGACGCCATCCTGATTCGGCGCGCGCAGTGGCAATACCCGAGCGGAATCAACGTCCGCGGCGAGTACTGGACAGCCTCCGAGGACGCGGCGATCGTCGTGATCTTCGAAGCCGATGACTTCGCGCCCATCCTGGACATCGGCCTGACATGGGGGGACGGTTTCCAGGTGGTGACCCATCCCGCGGTCACCGCCGAGGAAGGACTGCGGATCGGACCGTCCGTCCTCGAGCAGCGGCGAGCGTGAGAGCAGGACGCGCTCACCTGATCACGTGGACCTCCACTCGCGTGGTCCGGTCATCGACGGGGTGGCCGTGCATGAAGCCTCTCGCTGTGCGATAGCGGCCGGTGCCGCCGGTGATGGCGGCTTCGAAGTCCCCGGCCGGCACGGCCCTGGTGACACCTCCCACCTGTCCGGCGGCAACGGGAAACAAGCCCTGGAAGGCGATGTCCCCGTCGGGCAGGGCGGAGGTGATGGTGCACTGGGCATCGCCGGTACCGTCCGGGCGGGTGGCGGACACGGTGCACACCCCGCCGTTGTGTCCGATCTTGACGTCGTTCCGGAAGAGGTCCTCGGACAGGATCAGCGTCGCGCCTTGCACGAACCCCTCCGGCCCCTGGTAACTCGCCTGGACGATCCTCGACGTGACATGGAGGACCTCCTCTCGCGGCGGATGGTCTCCCGCAGAAGCCGTTCCGGCCGGGGGCGCCTCCGCAGCCTGAACGGGAGCAACGGCCGAGAACACCATGGCCAGGCCGGCCGCGAGGGACCGGCCGCGCATCGCAACACAGCGCATTCTTTCGAACTCCTCAGGGTGGATGCAGGGTTCCTGCGTCGGGGGGGGCAGTCACAGATCACCACACCGTCCGCCCACCCGTCGCATCAAAGGCCGCAGACGGGTGAGGTCCTCCGTCGAGGGGATCGGGACGAGGACGCGAGACGGACGGAGCCGCCAGGTGGCCTCACTGGGGAGACCGACTGAGTAGCGCGGGACGGGCCGCGAGCGGACCCTGGGAGCATGGAAGAGGTTCTCGCGTATGTCGCCGCCGGCTTGGTCGGTCTGTGGGGGGTTTCGCACGCGATCCCGACCCGCGCCGTCGTCAGCGGATTCGGGGAGATCTCCACGGACAACCGCCGGATCCTGGTCCAGGAATGGCTGGCCGAGGCGGTGACCATGTGGTCCTTCGCCGCATTGGTCATCGTCGTCACCGCAGTCGGCGGTGGGACGTCCACCGCCGACTGGGCATACCGTGTCATCGCCGGAGCGCTGCTCGTCCTCGCGGTGCTCACGGCCTTCACCGGCGCCCGCACGAGCGTCATCTGGTTCAAGATCTGTCCCGTGCTGCTGACCTGCTCGGCAGTGCTCCTGCTGATCGCCGGCCTCGCCTGAACATGGCTCTGGCCCATGAAGCACACGTCATCTCCCGAGGATCTGGTCCGAGCGGCGCGGGCCGCAGGGGTCACGGACGAACGGCTGCTCAAGGCTGTCCGGGTCACCCCGAGGGCGGAGTTCGTGCCCGCCGAGCACAGGGCATCCGCTTACCGGGACACGCCCGTACCTCTCCCCCACGACCAGGTGACCACCCAGCCCTCACTGGTCGCCATGATGGTGTCCGCACTCGGCCTCACCGGCAGCGAACGCGTCCTGGAGATCGGCACCGGCTACGGCTGGCAGACCGCGCTACTGGCCCGCCTCGCCGCGTACGTGGTCAGCATCGAACGCCGGCCGGATCTGGTCGAGGAGGCCCGCCGCCGACTCGCCGCGCAGGGCGTCGAGAACGCCACGGTCGTCCTCGGCGACGGAACCCTCGGAGTGCCGGACCGTGCTCCGTACGACGCCGTCATCGTCTGCGCGGCCTTCCCCGAGGTACCGGAGCCGCTGGTCGCGCAGCTGCGGACCGGTGGCCGGCTCGTCCAGCCCATCGGCCCGGGCGGACGGGAACACGTAGAGCTGTACGAGCGGCAAGCCCACGGCCTGATGTACCGCGCGACGGTCACGCGTGCGTACTTCGTCCGCCTGTACGGTGCCCATGGCTACGATCAGCGCTGACACGTACCGACCACGTTCCCTGCCCTTTGACCGTACGGTGCACGGCATCGACGATCGGCCGGCCGTACGAAATGAGCGGGCTCGGCGCTCCGCAGCCCCCCGCGCACGTCGGCCAGGTCCCCTACAGCGGGCCGATAGTCCCACGCTCCTTGGGCGGGCGCCGGTGAATCGTGCGGTTGTCATTGACGAAGCCGGGACCGACGGGGGCTCCCGGACGACAGCCCGCAGCGGTCCGGCGGCCCGGCACGCCGGGGTCGGGGCTCTGAACACCGGATACAGGGCGGTGCAGGTCGGCCCGGGCCGGGCCGGGCGGGGCCGAGCGGGTCGGCATGCGGGTGACCTCGCCCTGCCCCAGCATGGGAAGTGAGTCGTCTCCCTGTCCGCGGAGGTGGGCGCGATGACGCAAGGTCATGTCCAGCCGACGGCACGCCGAGCCCGGATGGGCCCGACCGCCCAGGTACCACGATGAGTTCCCCCGAGCCGCCGACCCCGGGCACGCGGAGCGAGGCCGCCAGGCCGTCAGTGCTCACCCTGACGATCAACCCCACCGTCGACCTCGCCTGGGAGGTCGGGCACCTGACAGCCGTCGGCAAGAACCGCGCCCGGGTCAGGTCTGTGGCCGCCGGGGGCGGAGGGATCAACGTCGCCCGTGGTGTCGTACGGCTCGGAGGACGGGCCACCGCCGTCCACACCGCCGGAGGCGAGGTCGGCCTACGCCTCAACCGGCTGCTGGACGAAGAAGGCGTCGACCATGTCGCCGTCGACATCGAGGACGAGACCCGCGAAGCACTCGTGCTGTTCGAGACCGAAAGGCGCCACAGCTACCACATCGTGCCGCCCGGCCCACGACTGAGCGAATACGACGGGCTGCGGTGCCTCGACGCCCTGGAGCGGGCCGCCGGCGACTGCCCGTACGTCGTGGCCAGCGGCAGCCTGCCAGACGGCCTGCCCGCCGACTTCTACGCAAGCGTCGCCCGCCGCATCAAGGAAGCCGGATCCCAGCTGATCCTGGACACCTCCGGGCCGGCACTCAACGGAGCACTCGCGCAAGGCGTCTACCTCCTCAGATGCAACCGGACAGAGGCCGCGAGCCTGACCGGCCGGGACATCCTCAGCCTCGACGACGCCCGAGCCGTCAACGAGCACCTGCTCACCACAGGAGCCGCGCAAGTCGCCGTCACCACGGTGGGAGCGCTGGGCGCGGTGTGCTCAACCGGCCACGGACATACCGAACTGCACGCGCCACCGCTGCCCGGCGAGCCGTTGAGCGATGCCGGGGCAGGAGACGGCATGGTGGCCGCCATCGCCACACGGCTGACCGCCGGCGACGACCCCGTCAGCGCCTGCGCCCTGGGGGTGGCCGTGGCTGCCGCAGCGATGCTCACCCCCAGCACCGAGCCCTTCGACCCAGAACTGGCCCGATCGCTCCGGCCCGAGGTGAAGAGCAGGTTCCAGGCGCATGCGTGAGAACTCGCGTGCTGTGAGTGCCGCGCCTGCCCCCTCAGTGAGGCTCATTGAGCTTCTTCGAGTTGGCCACCGATCGGGTGATGGGCCGTGAAGCGCAAAGAGCGAGGCCCCGGGGCTGTTGATCGAGACGTCTGACGTCTCCATCACGTTGCTCGGGGGCCTCGTTGGTCATCCATCCTGCCGCAATTGACCTGCCGCATGCGCTCGTGGAGTGGGCCACCCGCGCGGTCGCCGACCTGCACGCCGAACGATCACCGGGTCCGCTCATGACGCTGCGCGAGCACGATCCCGACTTCATCCTGCTCGACGGCACCCTCGCCGAGTGCGACCGGGTCGGCGACGGCCGGGCCACTACGCCCACAAACACCGGCGCCACGGCGTGAACATGCGGGTCGTCACCGACCCCGGCGGCCGGCTGCTGTGCCTCTCGCCCGCCCTGCCGGGCCGCACGCACGACCTGACCGCCGCCGGAACCTCACGCACAGTCGCGGCCAGGGGGGCCGCGTGGCTTGCGTTCGCGCCCGTCGTAGCGGTGGACCGCGCCCCGACGGGTTTTCCCCGTCGCGAGACCGGCCCGTCCATGACGCGGTGCGTCGTGGACGGGCCTGGTCCGGTGCGTGTGGGGCTCAGGTCATCCGGCGATACGGATGTCCGGGTGCTTGTCGAGCTGTTCCCGGACCTTCGCGTGAGCCTCCGGGGCGACGTACCTCAGCCTGGAAGACACGGCGGCAGCCGTGGTCACGTTGCTGCAGCCGACGACGCTCCCCGGTGGGAAGCAGTTGTCCGGCGTGTTGTTCTCGACCGTGGTGTTGGAGAGGGTCACCGCCCCGCCGAGGTAGGTCGCCACGTAGATGCCGCCCCCCTGGTAGCTGGCCGCGTTGTCGGTCACGCGGCTGTTCGTGAGCAGCACGGTGCCGCGCGCCGCCTGAATGCCGCCCCCGAAGTTGCCGGTGTTCGAGACGATCCTGGTGCCGGTGGCCCGCAGCGAGTTCCAGTTGATGATGCCGCCGCCCTCGGGGCTGCTGTTGCCCTGGACCCTCGTGGCGTTCAGGGTCATGCTGCTCTGGCAGTTGTTGTTGAGTCCGCCGCCGTTCTCGGCGGAGTTACGGGAGACCGTGACGTTGTTCAGCGTCGCACTGTCGCCGCAGTTGAGGATGCCGCCGCCCAGGTACCCGGTGTTGTCTGTCAGAGCGCCGCGTTGCATGGAGAGCGTTCCCTCGTTGCTGACGGCGCCGCCGAACCCGTACTGCGTTCGGGTGTCCCTCACCGTGACCTGCGTCATGGAGAGGGTGCCCTCGTTGAAGATCCCCGCTCCGGACACGGCCTCGGTCTGGCCGCCTGTGAGGGTGACCTGGTTGAGGGTGAGCCGGCCCGTCGGCCCCACGTGCAGGATGCGGAACTCGGCGCTGGACGAGCGGCGGATGGTGACGCCGACGCCGGTGATGGTGTAGGTGCCGGTGACCTCAGGCAGGCCGTCCACGCCCGAGTAGGCGTCGGTGAGCGTGTACGTACAGTTCCGCGCGAGGGACAGGCTGGCACCGCTGCTGTTCGACGCGATGATCGCGTCCCGCAGGGCGGTCACGTTGCAGGGGACGGCGGCCCTGGGCTCAGCCTGGGCCGGGATCGCGGGCAGCACCACCAGGGACAATCCGAGACCGAGCGCAGCAGCGATGCCGCGAGTACGCATGGAGGGCTTCATGGGCGGGATTCCTTGTCTGTCGTCGAGCCGACACATTCGAAGCTCACAGTGATCGTGTCGCAACGCACAGTGGCGACCGCGCTGCGATGTCATTGGTACCTCGGGCCAATGCGCCCGGCACGTCGAAGCCCTCGTTCGGCCGACCTCCGCCTGGCCGAGCGCTTCCAATTGCCCCGGCCCTTGGACCGAGGCGTTCGCCCCAGCAGCCGAAGACAACGGCCCGGAGAGCCGCGGTCCCGGCAGGCCCGGCGCCGGGCTGACGGCGACGTCGGCACACGAAGGCTGCTGATCACTACGGCCGGCTGGCGGCTCGGTAGGGGACCGTCGTTCGGTGTAACTCCCGATCACGGAGGATGCCTCGATGACCAGTGAGAACGCGACCGAGGCCGAGCCCGTCGAGCCGTCCGAGCCGCAGCCGGCGAAGGCGGTGGATGACCGCCTGATCGACGAGCTGGTGTCCCGGGCCCAGGCCGAGGGCTTGCAGCTGACGGGCGAGGGCGGGTTGCTCCAGCAGCTGACGAAGCGGCTGCTGGAGTCTGCGTCGGAGGGCGAGATCACCGACCACCTCGGCTATGACATGCACGATCCGGCGAACTCCCGCAACGGCACCCGGTCGAAGACCGTGCTGACCGATGTCGGGCCGGTGGAGACATCCGTGCCGCCTGACCGGGACGGGTCGTTCGAGCCGAAGATCGTCAAGAAGCGGCAGAGACGCCTGACCGGCGTGGATGAGATGGTCATCTCCCTGTCGGCGAAGGGCCTGACCACCGGCGAGGCCCAGGCCCACCTTGCCGAGGCCTATGGCACCGAGGTCTCCCGCCAGACGATCTCCACGATCACCGACAAGGTCCTCGACGGAATGGCCGAGTGGCAGAACCGGCCCCTCGCCCCGGTCTGTCCGGTGGGATTGACAGACCCAATCGTCGCCCAGCAGGCGCTGGGGCTTCGTCGGCGAGCCCGAGCCTGGAGGTCGCCCAGGCGGCGATACCTTGGATCCTCCCCGCGGCGCGGTCGCGGTCGTCAGCCCGGCGCAATGGCCGGAGGCGGTATTTCGTCCTCGTCTCACAGCACGACAGGGCCTCGACCGCCGTCATGGTCGGCTCGGAGCGGCTGCCGCGGAGGAAGAGGTGATGTCCAGTGGCCGGTCTCGGGGCAGGCCGAGGTGTCCTGCGTCGCAAACCCATCGAGCTCATCGAGGAGACCGACGCCACCGAGGGCACGCGGCTGGAACGGGCCCTGGGGTTGTGGCAGCTCACCGCGCTCGGCCTTGGCGGGATCATCGGTGCGGGCATCTTCGCGCTCGCGGGCGCGGTCGCCAGGGACACGGCCGGCCCGGCGGTCGTGGTGTCGTTCCTCATCGCGGGCGTGGCCAGCGCCGCCGCTGCACTCTCGTACGCGGAGTTCGCCGGACTGATCCCCAGGGCGGGTTCGGCTTACACGTACGCGTACACGGTGCTCGGCGAACTCCCGGGCTGGTTCATCGGCTGGGATCTACTGCTCGAGTACACGGCGATCGTGGCTGTCGTCTCCATCGGCATCTCCGGATACTTCGCCTTCCTGGTCGGCGAGGCGGGCGTCGAACTGCCGGCGTGGATGCTGGGAGCGCCCGGCACAGGTGCCGGGCACCGGGTCGACCTGTTCGCCGCCCTGCTGTGCCTGCTCATCGCGTACCTGCTGAATCTCGGGATCAGGAGGGCGGCACGCTTCGAGACCACCGTGGTGGTGCTGAAGGTCCTGGTGGTCCTGCTCGTCATCGGCGTCGGCGCCTTCCACATCGACACCGCGAACTACCACCCGTTCTTCCCGTTCGGGGTCAGCGGAGCGTTCACCGGAGCCGCGACGGTCTTCTTCGCCGTGTTCGGGTACGACGCCATGAGCACGGCGGCCGAGGAGTCCCGCGATGCCCGACGTCACATGCCGAAGGCGATCATCCTCTCGCTGTCCCTCTCGATGGTGCTCTACGTGGCGGCCTGCATGGTGCTGACCGGCATGCAGAACTACCAGGACATCGACCCGGAGAGCGGGTTCTCGACAGCGTTCAAGTCCGTCGGACTCGACGGCATCGCCGACGTCATCGCGGTCGGTGCGATCATCGGCATCCTCACCGTGATGTTCACCTTCATGCTGGGCGTCACCCGCGTGTGGTTCGCGATGAGCCGCGACGGGCTGCTGCCGAAATGGTTCGCCAAGACCCATCCCACACGGCACGTGCCCACGCGCGTGACCTGGATCGTCGGAGCGGTGTCGGCGGTCATCGCCGGTTTTCTGCCGATCACCGCGGCAGCCGAACTGACTAACATCGGCATCCTGCTGGCATTCGTCGTGGTGTGCGTGGCGGTCATCGTGCTGCGCCACCGGCAGCCCGACCTGCCGCGCACCTTCCGCACGCCCGGGACGCCGGTGGTGCCGGCGATCGGGGTCGCCTTCTCACTGTGGCTCATCACCTTCCTGCACTGGCAGACATGGGTGCGCTTCGCCGTGTGGTTCGTGATCGGACTGGGCGTGTACTTCGGATACTCCTATCGCCGGTCGGAACTGGCCCGCCGGTAGGGAGAAGCCCTGCATGGCCATCCCCCGCACGCTGCAGCGCGCGGGGAAGGGCGTCACCACAGAGGTGTGCGACGAGCCGCGGTTCGCCGTCGGTTTCGCTCCGGCGATGCAGGCCATCGGGACCGTTGACCGCTCCGGAGGCTACTCGGGCGGCTTCCCCGGGTGCCATGAGGCCGCACGCGGATCGAGCCGGGACAGCACCTCTCGCCAGCGGTCGTAGGCGACCAGGTGCCCCGAGCCGTCCATGACGTGCAGCTCCGCGTGCGGCAGCCGCCGTGCGAGCCGCTCATGCCAACTCGCTGGAACGAGCCGGTCCTCGACTCCGAACCAGAGGTCCACAGGGGTCTCCACATCCTCGGGCCGAAAGCCCCATGGCCGCGCCCACGCGCGGTACTCCTCGACCATCCCCCGAGGCTGCCGCATCGCGTCGGCGGTGGCGTGCGCGAACGCGATGCCCATCCTGCCGATCGCCTCCCGGTCCGGGGCAGCGAAGAGACGCACCGTCATTTCCGTAGTGAGGCCCGGCATCCAGCGGGAAAGCCGTCCGCTGGCGGCGAAGACGCCGCCTGCAAGCGGCGAAGCTCTCCGCGCCAGCCAGGTCAGTGCGCGATCGCCGCGGTTCAGCTCGGCGAGAGCGCGCGGGTCGTCCAGCGGTACCGCCCCAGAGGCGAACGCCACCCGCTCCACCCTCGCTCCCAGGACCGCCGCACACGCAAGCGCGTACTGGCCTCCCATCGAGCAGCCATAGACGGAGAAGCGCTCGATCCCGAGCACGTCGGCCAACTCTGCCACGTCCGAGGCCCAGTCCCCGGTCGTCCGGCCCGGCTTGGGATCGGAGCGGCCGACGCCGGGCCTGTCCGGCGAGACGAGTCGGATCCCGAGGGCGTGAGCCTCGCCTGCCGCGCTCACGACATCGAGCCGCCCGATCAGGCCTCCATGGCAATTGAGGACCGGCCAGCCCCTGGGATCGCCGAACTCGGCGTAGGCGAGTCGGCGGCCGTCCGCAAGGGTCACGAACCTGGTCTCGAACTCCTGCACCTCAGTCCTCCTCGCCGTAGGACTCCGCAGACCGTCGATCTCCCGTCGGCAGGCACGGGGGGGCGTCGTCCAGGGCGTGGTCCAGGCCGCAGTCGCCGGCCACGCCACCGGCCCGCGACTGAGCCGCCAGGAGCTCTGGACCACCGCGTCAGTACCCGTTTGCGCAGTAGGTGTCCGCGCCGGGCCTGATCAGGTTCGTCGTGTCGAGCTGCGCGGTAGGACTCGCGTACTTCGGCGGGCTGAGCGGCGACGACGCATTGCCCGGCGCCGCATAGGTGTAGTCCGAGACCTCTCCGATGAGCTGCTCGATCTTGGGCGGCCTGCCGTCCCGCCCCTTCTTCACCTTCAGCACCATCAGGTCGGTGGACCAGACGATGTCCTTGCCGAACTTCGGGTAGCGGCCGTGGGGGAAGTGGTTCCGCACGCTGTTCATCGCGCATGCGACGGTGTCGTCGGCCACTGGGAAGTGCGCGATGACCGTGAGGTCGGGACGGGGGTCGATCTGGCTCAGCAGATACCCGAAGGCCCCCTGCGGGGTGTGCGAGCTCGCTTCGACCGCCGCTGCCCCCGCGACGAGCTCCTTGAAGCCTGGAACCGAGTAGTCGGGGAAGGTGAGGCCCATGTTCTTCATCGCGAGGAGCTCCGGCGGAAGGATCATCTCGTGGATGAACACATCCACGCCCTTACCGCCGTTGTGGGCCTGCTTGATGCTGATCGTCTCGGGCCTGGTGTCGCTCGTGTAGATCATGGACAGGCCGTTCCACTCGAGCTTGTAGCCCATCGAGCCCTTCCGGTCGTGGATCACCGGGAAGTGCGTGATCGTGACGCCGTTGTTGCGGTAGGCGATGTTCTCGTAGTCGGGGTTCCCGTTCGCGTCGAGCCCGGTTTTCGTCCAGTCCAGCTCGATGGGGACGAGCCCGTACGCGTCGTTGGCGGCGTCCTCACCGACCGGCTGGAGGGGTACCGGGGTGTTCCAGTCCTGTTGGGTGGGGATCTCGTAGCCCGGGAAGCCCGTCGGCAGGAAGCTGAAGGCTTCGGTGTGCCACCGCATGGCCTCGCGGAAGTGCTTGCAGAAGTCGTTGAGCCCGTCCTCGTAGTACTTGGGGCTCCCGCTCGGGTTCGCAACGCCCGAACGGCTCTGTCCCCAGACGTACAAAGGCCAGTGGCGGTCGTACGCGGGGCCGAAGCAGTAGATGGGAGTGAGGTCGCTCATGTGGTCGCCGTGCAGGTGGGAAAGGAAGATCTTGTCCATCCTGCCGAGCGAGATCCCCATCGCACCGTAGTTCGCGATCGCCCCGGCTCCGCAGTCGAAGACGAACGAGTCCGTCGCCTTCCCGAATCCCCCGTCGGGGTCCGGAAGCCACGGGCCGACCTCCACGAAGATACTCATCAACTGCTGGGCACGGCGCCCCGGCGACGTCGGGAACGCGGTCCCCAGGAAGGTGATGCGCATCTCGTCGTCGGCGAGATCCGGCTGCATGTCCGGTGTGAACTTCTTCAGCCTGTCCGGATAGCTGTACCGCTGCGTGGACTCGGGATCCACGGGGTAGTTGCAGCCGTTCTCGTCACACTGCTGCATCGGGGGCGTCTGCCCCGTCGCGGTGAGCTCCCCGCCCGCCGCGGTACCCGCCATGGCGGTCCCGAGGGCCAGGCCACCCAGAGCCGCTCCGGAGACCTTGAAGACATCCCGGCGGGAGACCCCTCCAGGCACTCCGTCCTCAGTTCTCTTCACGACCGTCCTCGATTCGTTTCACGGTTCTCGCATGGTCCTCGACCCCGATTCCGCAGATCACGACGACAACGGTCGGCCGGCAACGGGCGCCGTCGCGCCGCCGGGAAGGCAGGGCTGCCGCAGGTCTGCTGATCCGGCCTCTTGGGCGGGCAGGGCGTGGTCGGGAATGACAAAGCTCTCTCGTCCGTCCAAGACCTCAGGTCTTCGACAGACGACGGGGCTGCGATGGCTTCGCAGTCTGCCACGCACCATCCGTGTCCGAAGTGCACCTCCGGCGTGTGTCGCGGTGCGCATCACTTTGTGGCGCGGGTCGGCGGCGGACCGTACTCGCCTGGGGCCAAACGGCCCACGCCGGGCTGGCCGCGCCCAGCCAGTGCACCGACAGTGCCTACCGTGACGGAAGAACGTGATCGGGACGTCGTGGTGTGGGCAGATGGATGGTGAGCAGGGCCGGAATCGACTACCAGGCGGTCTTCCACGCGCTGCCGGGGGCAGTGGCGCTGCTGACGCCTGACCTGGTGTACGCGGACGCGAACGAGGCGTTCTTGTCGATGTCGGGCCGGACCCGCGAGCAGGTGATCGGCCGCTACCTGTTCGACGTCTTCCCCGACAATCCCAACGACCCCTCCGCCACCGGGATGCGCAACCTGTACGCCTCACTGCGGCGCGTCGCGGCCACCGGGGAGCCCGACACCATGGCCCTGCAGCGCTACGACGTGGAGTATCCCGACCGGCCCGGGGTGTGGGAGGAGCGGTACTGGAGTCCGGTCAACGTTCCCGTTCTCGCCCCGGACGGCACCGTGGCGCTGCTGCTGCACCGGGTCGAGGAGGTCACCGAACTCATCCGTGCCCGGGGCGGCCGCGCAGGCGGGGACCGTGCGCAGGTCCTCGAAGCCGAGCTGTACACCCGTGCGCGGGAGTTGCAGGAGGTCAACGAGCGCCTGCGCCAGGCCCACGCCCGGGAGCGCGAGGTCGCGATCCACCTGCAGGAGGCGATGCTGCCCGCGCCCCGCCCGCTCGGCCATCACCGCGCCGCGGTGCGCTACCGGCCGGCGGTGGGGGCCCTGAACGTGTGCGGCGACTGGTACGACCTCGTCGACCTGCCCGGCGGCGGCCGTACGGCCGTCGCGGTCGGCGACGTCGTCGGCCACGGCCTTCGCGCGGCCGGCGTCATGGGCCAGCTCCGCAGCGCCCTGTCCGCCGCTTCCCGGGTCGCCGACGGCCCCGCCCAGGCTCTGGAGGTCCTCGGCCTGTACGCCCGCTCCGTCGACGGCGCCGAATCCACCACTGCCGCATCCGTGTTCATCGACTGGAACACCCACACGCTCACCTACAGCAGCGCCGGCCACCCCCCGCCCGTCCTGCGGCACCCGGACGGCACCGTCATCTACCTCGACCAGGCCACCGACCCTCCGCTCGGCGCGCGCCCCGAACACACCACACGTCCGCAGGCCTCCATCGACTTCGCCGAGGGCTCCGTCCTCGTCCTCTATACCGACGGTCTGATCGAGCGCCGACGAGAGGACATCGACACCGGACTCGACCGGCTCGCCGAATCGATCACCCGCCACGACGCCGCGGACCCGGACCGGCTCGCCGACAGGCTGCTGACGGATCTCGTCCCCCCGGCCGGCCTCACCGACGACACCGCCCTCATCGTCATCCGCTTGTGAACGTGGGGGTCCGCCCCGTCACGAGGCCGGTTCCGGCCGCCGTGGTCGCCGGCGCACGCCGCTAGGGCCCGCTCGGCGGCTCCCTCCGAGGCCAAGACGTCCAGGAGCGCGCTCCCCTGTCGGAGTCGAGCGCCTCGGCGAAGGCCCGGCTTCGCCACACCCGGGACAGGCACAGCGCCATGGCCGGCAGCGGGCCACTGACCGGCAGCAGTCAGTACCCGGAAGCCGGTTCGTGCCGGGGATGGGGGTTGGGGTAACGCAGCAGCACGGCCACGCCGTCATTCAGTCGCAGCTTCCGCTCGGGTACCACGACCAGTTCGGCTCCCGTGCCGACGAGGGCGCGGGCCAGGGCCGCGTCGGTCCGTTCCTCGCTGATCTCCTGTATGCCGTAGGAGCGCAGTTCCTGTTCCGTGACGGCGATCTGACCGGGTTCCGGGCCGACCCACAGGCGGAGCGACGACTCGGGGTGGCTGTTGAGGAAGAGGGCCTTGACCTGGCCGCGTTGCAACGCCGATATGGCGGCGACGAGGCCCTCCGCGGCGGCTCCGTCGTGGGCACGCCCGGCGAGGAAAGCATCCAGCAGCACCTGGTCGTGCGCGGCCATGCGCCCTTCGAAGAGGCCGTCGAGCTGCCGCTCCAGCAGGGCCCGTCCCGGGCTCAGCTCACCGGCGCCCTCGACGGTGGTGACGTGCCCGCGCAGGGAAGCCGGAAGCCTGCGGATGAGGATGCCGCGGGCCCAGACGTCTCCTGCGACGACCACCGATTCGGCGTCGATGTGCCGCGCGTGGCCTTCCAATTCCCGGCCGAACTCTGTGGCGGCGTTCAGCCAGTCGGTGGCGGGGACCTCCTCGTGGAGACGGTGTCCGGGCGTGACCCTGGTCAGGGGCCATGTGCCGGCTTCGGCGTCGATCCGTACCGTGTCGGCAGCCTCCGTGGAGTGACGGCCGCCGTACCGGACGTTCAACGCCAGGTAGGGGATTGCGGGCGCGTGCTGGACGATCAGCGGCATCGTGTCCGGCAGGGTCCCGAAACGCGCGGTGTCCCGTGGAGGCGGTACGGGCAGCTCGTCCAGCAGGGCAAGCCGCCCATGCGCGGTGAAGACCGCCTGCCCGTGGGTGCCGGGGATGTCTCTGTCGCTGCCCACCGTGCCACTCACTGCCGTGACGGATTCCTGATCAGCCCCCTCTGACATCAGGGCGTCCCGGAGGTGGCGTCGGCGTAGTTCCATGGCGGCATCGGGATGCTCGACGGCGGTATCGCGGGACGTGTCCAGGTAGACGGACGCGAAGGGACCCGGCTGGCTGTAGAGGGGTTCGAGGAAGGTCAGTCTCATGGTTGCTCCCGAGAGAGCTTCGGCGCCACGTGCCACCATGCCCCGGGATGCCGCCGCACCGAGACACGTTCGGGTGGGCACCGCGATTCGTTCCAACTCCAGGATGCGCCTGCTCCAGGAGCCTCGCCCGCCCTGCGGAACGAGCCGCGTCGCGTCTCACACCAACCTGATCACCGGCCCCCCCTCCCGGAGGTACCCGAACGACCCTTCCCCACGAACTGCCACTCGGCGTCATCCTGGTCAAAGAGAAGAAAACGGCAGCGAAGGAGGTGAGCCTCGATGAAAGCACACGAAGGCGACGTGCTGCGTTTCACCGGCAGAACCGTGGGAACGCCCGAACACCGTGCCACCGTCGTGAAAGTGCTCGGCCACGACGGGGAAGCGCCCTATCGGGTGCGCTACGAGGACGGTCACGAGTCAGAGATCTTTCCCGGCTCCGGCTGCGTGGTCGAGCCCGGTCCGGTACGCGATCCCTCATCCGGGTAGCCCCCGTCGCGAACGACGGTGACCGGCTTCAGCGCCCGCGGTGACCAGGGTTGCCGACTACCGAGGACACCGCACGGTACTCACCGCTCCGGCCCGGTTCAGGTACGCCCGCGGTGGGTCCACAGCGGTTCCACGACGGCCCACTCGCTCTCCCAGTCGTCCAGGGCGGCGGCCTCGGTGCGCCGCAGTCGCAGGCCGACCACGCCGGCCGAGGTCAGGGCAAGCGCCCCGGCGACGAACGTACCGCCGGCGACGGCGCCGAACTGTCCTTCGGCCGTACTGCGTGGAGCGCGGGTGACCGCCCCGGCGTCGTCGACCCAGATCGTCACCGCGGTGCCTTCTGCGGTACGCGACTGGACGGCGATCTTGCCGGTGCGCGGTGTGCCGTCGGGGGCGCTCCAGGAGGCGGCGACGAGGGTGGTGGGCGTGCCGAAGCGGGCCGCAGTCGGCGCACTGGTGGCGCGGGCGAGGGTGGTCGCGGTGGTCTCGTGGCGGTGGGCGGCCTCGTCACGGGCGGTTCGTCCCGCGTCGCTCCACATGCGGGCCCCCACGATCCCGCCGCAGATCAGGCTGATGAGCACCGCGAGGGCGAGGCCGACATGCCAGCGGAAACGGAGCCGGTCGCACGGACGGCCCAGAGGGTTGCCGTGAGGACCGGCAGCGTCGTCGTTCCGGCCGTCGTGCCAGGGCCGCTGCGGCCGCCCTGGGGGCGGTGTCGTTCCGTCGCGCATGGCGGGCCTCCAAGGGGGACGGCCCCCGCCGGGCCCGCACGGGCTCAGCGCGGTGTGATGGTGTCGGCCCGCAGGGGTGGATCCGGGATCCGACGGGGTTTCATGCGGTGGATTCCGCCTCGCCGGATCCCCCTGCGCGCGTCACGGGAACGGTGTGGGAGCGGCTCTCCTGGGGCTGCCGTATGGAGACGCTGACGGTGAGAATGCCGTCGGCGTACTCGGCCTTCACGTCCTCGGGGTCGATCGTCTCCGGCAGGCGTACCGCGCGCTCGAAGGAGCCGTAGCGGAACTCGGAGTGGTCCTTCGTCTCGCTGCTCTCCTCGTGCTCGGCGCTGACCGTGAGCATGTCGCCGTCCACGGTGATGGTGATGTCCTTGTCCGGGTCCACACCGGGCAGCTCCGCCTTCAGCACATACTGTCCCTCCCCGCTCGTCACCTCGATCGGGATGGCGTGCCGGCCGAAAGCGGTCCGCCACATCGGCCGGGGAAAGTCACCGAACCAGTCCCTGACGTCGGGGAAATCGGGGAAGAAGCTGCGACGCCGTTCCATGTCGCTTGCCATGACCGTTCGCTCCTTGCGTCGTGGATCGACCTGTCAGCCCCAGTCTCCCGCCCGTCGGCGTCGTCTCGGAGTGCCGGACGGGCCCGGGAAGGGGCCGAACGGGCACGGCTCGCGGGGACCGATCGGCCCCTCCGGAGCACAGCTTCGACGGGGTTCCCGCTCGCGCGGCATGAGAGGTGGGCGAGATCGGGCCCGCAGCGCTCCCGAGCCGGGTCACGTCGCGGCCCGCATGCGCGGCCGGACGATCTGGGGTACTCCTCGAATGAGAGGAAGGGGCGCGGTTCGGCCCTCGGTTGCCGGCACCCGCGCGCCCCTCCTTACCCGCGTCGTACAAGAGGGAGGCAGTCGACATGGAGCCCGTCGTCACGGTCGGCCTCGACGGCTCGCCCGAGAGCCTCGCGGCCGCTCACTGGGCCGCCGACGAGGCCGAGCGGCGCAAGGTCACGCTGCGCCTGATGCACGCCTGGCCGATGCTCGCGCCCGAGCCGGTCCACGCCGCATCGGAGATCGACCAGAACTACTGGGCGAAGCAGCTCGTGCCCAAGGCTCAGGCGGAACTCCAGTCCCGCCATCCGGGCCTCGTGATCGTCGGCAACCTGGTCGCCGACGACGCGCAGGACGCTCTGGTGAAGGCGGCGTCGGAGGCCGAGCTGACCGTGCTCGGCTCGCGTGGCCTGACGTCCGCCGAGAGCTACTTCCTCGGCCCGTCAGCATGGCCGTCGTGGCACGGGCCACGCGGCCCGTGGTCCTGGTCCGTCCCGCGCCCCGCGACAAGGGCACGTCGCCCGACGCCGCCGGCGGCGTCGTGGTCGCGCTGAAGCTGCACGGCCCCTGCGACGACCTGCTCGCCTTCGCCTTCGAGTCCGCCGCGGCCCGCAACGTGCCCCTCCAGGTCGTCCACGGCCGAAGCCTGCCGCTCCATGCGCACACGCCGTGGGGCGTGGACCACGAGGTCACCGAGGAGATCACGGAGGAGACGCGGAAGCAGCTGGATCAGGTCCTGCGCCCCTGGCGCGAGAAATTCCCCGGCGTGGAGCCGGTCGACGCCGTACGGCTCGAAAGCCCGGCCGAGGCCGTCGTGCGCGCCGCAGAGGGTGCCGAGCTGCTGGTCGTCGGACGGCGCAAGCATCGCCCGCCGCTCGCACCACGCCTCGGTCCCGTGGCCCATGCCGCTGCATGGGTGCTCTGGCCAGGGGCCTGGACTCGGCCGAGGCGGTCGATGCGGTGATGACCTCGCCGGTGATCACGGTGAGCGCCACCGACGACATCCACACGGCGTACCGGACCTTCCGTAGATCCGGGGTCCGGCGCCTGCCCGTGGTGGACGGGCACCGGGTCGTGGGCGTCCTCACCGTGGACGACATGCTCATCGACGTCTTCCGGCGACTGGCCGACCTGCTGGGTCCGGTCGCCTGGAGCGTCCTGGAGGAACCACCCGGGCCGCCCTCCGCGGACACTCGTGCGCGGGGGGGCGTGACCGCGGGCAGGCGCTCCTTCACCCCTTGACGACCCCGAGCGGTACCAGGCGGGCGACCAGCCGGGCGAGCCCCGCGCCCTCCGTGGCGGCGGCCACGGCGTCGACGTCCTTGTAGGCGTCGGGCGCCTCCTCGGCCAGCGCACGCCAGGACTTCGGCCGGACCGCGATGCCGTGGGACTCCAGCTCGTCGTGCAGCTCCTCGCCACGTACCCGGCGCAGTGCCTGGTGGCGGCTCCAGACGCGTCCGGCACCGTGGGCGGAGGACCAGAAGGCGTCGTTGCCGGCGGTGCCGGCCATGACGTACGAGGCGGTCCCCATGGTGCCGGGAACCAGTACCGGCTGTCCGGCCTCGGCCAGGTCGTCGGGCAGGTCCGGGTGGCCGGGCGGCAGGGCCCGGGTCGCGCCCTTGCGGTGGACGCACAGCCGGCGCCGTACGCCGTCCACCTCGTGGGTCTCGATCTTCGCCATGTTGTGCGAGACGTCGTAGACCAGGTCGAGTCCTTCCCCCGAGACGACGGCGAACGCGTGACGCGCGGCCTCGGTGAGCAGCTGCCGATTGGCGCGTCCGTAATTGGCGGCGGCTGCCATCGCCCCCAGATAGGCGCGGCCAGGGGTGGAGACGGCGGGCGCGCAGGCCAACTGCCGGTCCGGCAGCTCGATGCCGAAGGAGCGCAGGGACTGGTCCATCACACGGACGTGATCGCTGCACACCTGGTGCCCCAGGCCGCGCGAACCACAGTGGATCATGACGCACACCTGACCTGTGTGCAGCCCGAAGGCGGTCGCCGCGGCATCGTCGTACACCCGCTCCACGGCCTGCACCTCCAGGAAGTGATTGGCTGACCCAAGGCTCCCCACCTGCCGCAGCCCCCGGTCCACCGCCCGCTGGCCGACCTGCGACGGATCCGCCCCCGCCAGCGTCCCGCCGTCCTCGCAGCGCTCCAGGTCGCGGGGCACACCCCGGCCGTGCTCGACCGCGTACGCGGCCCCGCCGACCATGAGTCCCTCCAGCGAGCGCCCGGACAGCTTCCACAGTCCGCCGGGGCCCAGGCCGCGCGGAACGGTGTCGCCGAGGATGTCCATCAGGCGCCGCATCCGAGGAGCGAGCGGATCACGGTCGATGCCGGCGGCGAGCAGCCGGACGCCGCAGGAGATGTCGAAGCCGACACCGCCTGGCGAGACCACCCCGCCGGCATCGACATCCGTGGCCGCCACGCCACCGATCGGAAAGCCGTACCCCCAGTGCACATCGGGCATGGCGTAGGAGGCACGGACGATGCCCGGCAGCGTCGCCACGTTCACGACCTGTTCCAGCGCCTTGTCCCCCGTCGCCTGCGGCAGCAGGTCCCGCGTCGCGAACACCACTCCGGGCACGCGCATCGACGCCTGCCGCTCGACGCGGAAGCGGAACGGTGTCTCCTCGACCAGGGTGATATCCATGCCCGTCGTCCCTTCCCGGGCCCGTGACTCCAGTAGACGCTCGGCGTCGCCGCTTCGCGCGCGGAGGAGCGCGGCGCACATCCGGTTCCTAGACTGGAAGACGTGGTCCGGCCCAACGAAGAGGTCGAGGCGCTCCTTCAGGAGTACGCGGACCTCATCGCCATCACCGGAGGCGAGGCGTTCAAGGCGCGCGCCTACGAGAAGGCGGCCCGCGCGATCGGCGGGTACCCCGCCGACGTGTCCCACCTCGACGCCACGGGTCTGCGGGAGATCCCGGGCGTCGGCAAGTCGATCGCCGACAAGGTCGTCGAGTACTTCCGCACCGGCAAGGTCGCGGTGGTCGAGGAGCGGCGGGCCCGGATCCCGGCCGGGGTGCGGGAGCTCATGGCCATCCCCACCCTCGGTCCCAGGAAGGCGATGGCGCTCTACGAGGAGCTGCACATCTCCTCGGTGGACGAGCTGGCCGACGCCATCAAGGCGGAACGGCTGCGCGACCTGCGAGGTTTCGGCGAGAAGACCGAGGCGAACATCCTGCACGGCATCAAGCTCCTGCGACAGGCGGGCGGGCGGATCCTCCTCGGTACCGCCATGGAGGCCGCCGAGGACATCGCCACGGAGCTCTCCGGCATCAGCGGTTGTGAGGACTGCGCCTACGCGGGATCGCTGCGTCGCATGAAGGAGACCATCGGCGACATCGACGTTCTCGTCGCCGCCGACCGGTCGGCCCCGTTCATGGACGCGCTCACCGAGCTGCCCTCCACCGCGGAAGTCCTCGTCCACGGCCCCAAGAAGACCTCCGTCCGCACCGTCGACAACATCCAGGTCGACCTGCGGGTGGTGGAGCCGGAGTCATGGGGCGCCGCCCTGCTGTACTTCACCGGTTCGAAGGCGCACAACATCCACATCCGCACGATCGCCGTCCACGCCGGGCTGAAGCTCTCCGAGTACGGCCTGTTCGAGACGGAGAGCGGGGAGCGGGTCGCCTCCCGTACCGAGGAGGAGGTCTATGCCCGGCTCGGCCTGCCGTGGATCCCGCCCGCCCTGCGCGAGGACCGCGGCGAGATCGAAGCCGGCCTCCGCGGTGAGCTGCCCGAGGTGGTGACGGAGGACGCCGTGCGGGGCGACCTGCACACCCACACCGACCTCACCGACGGCCTCGCCCCGCTGGAGGACATGGTGACGGCCGCCGCCGCACGGGGCTACGCGTACTACGCCGTCACCGACCACGCGCCCGACCTGCCCATGCAGCGCATGACCGACGAGAAGATCCTCGCCCAGCGCGAACACGTACGGGCCCTGGACGGCAGGCACCACCGGATGCGGCTCCTGCACGGAACCGAACTCAACATCGCCCCGGACGGCGAGGTGGACTGGCCCGACGACTTCCTCCGCGACTTCGACCTCTGTGTCGCCTCGGTGCACTCCCACTTCGGCCTCGACCGGGATGCGATGACCCGGCGGCTCGTCCGCGCCTGCGAGAACCCGTACGTCAACGTCATCGGCCACCCCACCACCCGTCTCATCGGCAAACGGCCGGGCATCGACGCGGACTTCGACGAGGTGTTCGCAGCGTGCGCCCGCACCGGAACGGCTCTGGAGATCAACGCCCAGCCCGACCGCCTCGACCTCGGCGACGAGGACATCCTCCGGGCCAGGAGGCACGGGGTGAAGTTCGCCGTCGACACCGACGCCCACTCCATCCCCCAGCTCGCCTACCTCCGCTACGGCGTCGGCACAGCACAACGCGGATGGCTCACCACCGACGACGTCATCAACACCTGGCCCCTTCGACGGCTGCGCCAGTTCCTCCGTAAAGACCGAGCAGGCTGAGCACGACGCCTTCCCGTCCCCGGCGGGAGTCACACGTCGAGTGTCACCGAGCACGTCCAACTGTCCGGCCCGTGTGTCATGGCCAGCCCGTGCAGCGTGACGGCCTTCGGAGCGGCACCCGTCACGGGCAGCGACCCGGCATCTGCCATCCACAGGACGCCCCTCACCCCACCGTCGGCCGGGGCCAGTTCGACATCAACCGGTACCTCGCCCTCGGTGTCGAGCCGGTAGACAACCTCGTCCAACAGTGCGACGAGCACGTCCTCATCCCGCTCCGCCCGCACCACGACGTCCCGCCGCCGGCCGCCGGTCGCCCCCGTCAAGTCCAGGAACGACGCGCACACCCCGCGTACGGCTTGCGCCATGCACTCCTCACGCGTGGGGGCCCACGCCTCCACGCGCAGGTCCGCCGTGTGCGGAACACCGCGATACCCAGCGCGTGCGGTGGCACTGTCCACGCCTCGCCTCCCTCGCGCGTCGTCTCGGGCCGTCAGGGAACAGCCGTGCCACGGTAGCCCCGCCGAGGCGGCAGCCCGGGCAACACCGTGCCGGCCTGTGGCCGACGGTCCGCCGACTCCTTCCGTACCGGGTGGCCGGCGAGGGCCGAGACGATGTCGGCAGCCGTCAGCACCCCGGCGAGACGCCCGTCTTCAGCCAGCACCGGAAGGGCGTCGGATTCGGTGTGCGCCATGAGGGCGACCGCGTGGCGCACGGTCTGCTCCACGTGTACGAGCGCCGTCCCGTGCCCTCGAAGGAGTTCGTCCACCCGCAGCGCCGACAGCGAAACGGCGGGAGCCCCACACGCAACCGCGACATCAGCCCTCTCCAGCAAGCCGGCACAGCGACCGTCCGACCGCACCACCGGAAGGTGACGGGAACCCGACCGCTGCAACAGCTCCCACGCCACGAGCACCGTCTCACCGACATCGACCGTGACCACCGCGGGGCGCATCACCGCGCCGACGGTCCGCGCCAGGACCTCCTGCTGCTCTTCCACGATCGCTTCCTCAGTCACATGGGCCGGGTTTCGGTTGCCCGCCTGCACGACCGGACGGCTCTCTCGCCATCGATGGCCGAACCTCTGGCGGGCTGTGACGCGCTCGGCGTGAGGAGGCCGAGGTCTGGGCCTTCCTGCTGGGCGACGCCGTGGGCTGGCGCGTTCTCCGGCCCGAAGGCACCTTGTCCGACAGCCACCATGGGGCGAAAGCGCAAGGCGGCGCCCGGTCCTTGCGCTTGGTCCCGCGACCCCACGTTCACACACCTACGAGCGCTCCGACGGACCGCGCGCCGACTGCGAGAGCGGTGCGGGACCAGCGGAGACAGGTGACGCCATGCCGACGGGTGCGAACCCGCAGCAGCGATCAGCCGGTCGGCTGAAGGAGGAGTGCCTGGATGTCGTGCGGCAGTTGCTCCAGTGCCGCCTCCAGGTGTCCGGGCGAGACATGTTCGCGTACGACGCCGGTGACGGCGGGAGCGATCCGGGGCACTTCCTCGGCGGTGACCTTCGCCTCCTGGACGAAGCGGTCGACGTAACCTTCGCGGTCGTACTTGACCGGTACGGTGCTGGGATCCCATCCGTCGTAGTAGGCACCCCGCAACAGGTCGGGAAGCTGGGCGGCGAAGTGGGCGGCCACATCGACGGTGAGCCGGTCGCGGAGCGTGTGCAGCCAGGCCCGCAGAACCCTGTGGGCGGCATGGCGGTCCTCGGTACCCAGAGCTTCCGACACCGCCTTCAGCCAGATGTTCGCGGTGTGGATGGCGTGCTCGAAGTCGGGGTGGCGGGTGGTCTCGGGCATGGGTCTTCCCCTTTTCCGATCGTGCGTGACGCCCCTGCGCCACATGGAAACGATGGGCACGCCGCGGCGGTGCCGTGGTTGGTGCTGAGAGCAGTCCGCTCATTCAGGAGTGACGGGGTGCGGGCGGCGCCCGTCGAGTCGCATGCGCCGCGCGCAGCGCGGGCGGAGCTCGTCGGCTTCTCACTCCCTGCCCTATGGGCTCCATGCTAGGGCGGGCGGAACCGGTCGGCAGCCGCAGCACCGCACGGCGTCACAGGCGCCTGGGTGGATCGCCGGGGTCCATGGGCGAGGTGCGCGGCTGGGGGCGCCGCCCGAGCATGATCTTGTGCCTGTCCACATGGCCGGGCGACCACCTGATGATCCGTGCTCGGTGACCTGTGCCGCACGCGGCGGGTCACCCCAAGGCGCAGGGAGGGAGAACCATGGGCCGCTATGCGCGTGTCGTGGTCAAGCTCAGCGGCGAGGCGTTCGCCGGGGCGGCCGGTGCCGGGACTGATCCGGCCTGCCTGGCGCACTTGGCGGACGAGGTCGCCTCGGTGCACGACCACGGGGTGCAGACCGCGGTGGTCGTCGGAGGGGGAAACCTCTTCCGGGGACGGCTGGCCGGGAACTGGGGTATCGGGAGGGCCGAGGCGGACGACATCGGCATGCTCGGTACGGTGATGAACGCCCTGATGCTGCGAGGTGCGCTGACCGCGCGCGGCGAACCGGACGTGCGGGTTATGACGGCCGTCCCGATGCAGAGCTTCGCCGAGCCGTTCATCCGGCTGCGTGCGGACCGGCACCTGCGGCGCGGCCGGATCGTGCTGCTGGCCGGAGGCACCGGACAGCCGTTTGTCACGGCCGACTACGCAGCGGTGCAGCGGTCCCTGGAACTGTCGGCCGATACGCTGCTGGTCGCCAAGCGCGGCGTGGACGGCGTCTACGACAGCGATCCGAGGACGCATCCGGACGCGAAACGGTACACGCGTCTCACCTACCGGGAGGCTCTGGAGCGGAGGGTGAAGGTGATGGACACCGCGGCTTTCGTGCTGGCCGAGGAGCAGGGCCTGGTGATGCATGTCTTCGATGCCGCGACGGCAGGTGCCATGGCCGCGATCTGCGAAGGGCGCGATATCGGCACCCGCGTCACCGCTGATTGACGTGCGCACCGTTCGTCTGGCATCGGTGTGCCGGCCACGCCGAGCAAGGTTCCGCCGATCGACGCCCGATCCCAGCATCACGTCACCGCCGCCCTGCGCATCGGGAAGCCAGGCGATACGCCCCGAAGTCCTGTTCGCTGCGGCCTCCGGCCAACCGTTGTTAACTGGCTATGAGTGGTGGCCGGCGGGGCACGTGCCGCCAGGGCCCGACCCGCCTGCGACTCGGCTCTGCTGCGCCCTTCATCGTGGGCCGGCAGCCCGCACACCGTCCGATACCGATGCTGCACGGCCCGTACGACACCATCTCGTCAGAGGACGTCCCGTCCGAGGGAGCGGCATACGGCGCACGACTCGCCCACTGATCCTGCTCTCCCAGGGCCCGTAGACACACCCTCGTGCCGGAGGAGACGGCCATGACGCACAAAGTAGGGCGTCCCCCGATCGTGGTCGGCCTCGACCCCGATCCGGGAAGGCGCACGGCACTCGCCTGGGCCGCCGACGAGGCGGGCCGCCGCCACCTGCCGCTGCTGCTGGTTCTCGCGCAGAACGTGCCGACCCCCGGGTACCGGCCGCTGGGCGGGGTCCCGACCTGGGAGGAGTGGAACGAGGCGCTGCATGCGACGGGGAACCGTGTGCTGAAGGCGGCGGTGGCCTTCGTCGAGTCCCGGCATCCGCGGGTGCGGGTGTCCGGGCTGCTTGCGGAGGGGCATCCGGCATGGGTGTTGCGGGAGCAGGCGCAAAACGCAACAGCGGTCGTGCTCGACTCCTGGCATCTGAGCGCTGTCCAGGAGCTGTTCAGCTCCGCCGCCGTCGCTCTACCGCTCATCGCGCACGCCCCCTGCCCCGTGGTGGTCGTACCGGAGCCGGAGCACACCGCCCAGCAGCCGCCCTTCTTCGTGGTCGGGGTCGATGGCAGCCCTCGATCCGCCGCCGCCGTCGACACCGCCTTCGAGGAGGCCTCACTGCGCGGCGCACACCTGCGGGCGCTGTACGTGTGGCAACCTCCGCGGTTCGGAGTCCTGGACGAGGACGCGGCTGTCCAGGAGTGCCGCCGGCTGCTGTCGGAGGTGGTCGCCGGACGTACCGCCGCCCATCCCGAGGTAGAACTGCACCACGAGGTCGTGCGGGGCCACCCTGTGCAGGTCCTCACCGCGGCTTCCGCACACGCCCTCGGCCTGATCGTGGGCACCCGCGGACACGGCGGCTTCACCGGCATGCTCCTGGGCTCCGTCACTCAGGGCGTACTGCACCACGCGCACTGCCCCGTCATCGTCGTCCCGCACGCGCGCCCTCAGTAGGGCTCACGCCTTTGCGGCGCCGGGTCTCCGGGGCTGCCGCCCCTCGACGACGAGGAGGCGTCCGTCCAGGCACGCCTGTGCCACGCCAAAGAGGTTCGTCAGCCAGATCCCGGTGCGTACGTGGTCGGTGACTCCGGCCAGGCGCAGCCGGCTGCGGCCTCGGGCGAGTGCGGCGAACGGGATGATCTGGTCCGAGGCGTAGCGGTCGAGTACCGCGCCGGTTCGCAGGTCCTCGAGGAGGCGCTCGGCGGTGGCGTGCCCGATCGTCTCGGCCGGGCGTCCGCGCACTCCGGCCCCGTCCGCTCCGAGCCGCCACCCGCCCGTCAGGTCGGCGAACATGGCGATCCCGGCGCCCGGCTGGAAGGCACTCGTGTCGTCACGTTCCTCGACACGGGCTTCATATCCGGCCCGGGCGAGGACCTCGCGGGCGCTGTCCGCCATCCGCCGGCTCACCGAGCGTTCTCGCAGGTGGGAGGCGAGGGCGATCCCCCACACCGATTGCACCGGCCCGGGCCTCTCGGCCTCCAGGGGCGCGAGCGGGCCGTCGGGCCGCACGTCGAGCCGCAGCACGCCACCGCCATGCGGCGGATATCCGGGCCGGACCAGGGTGACCGTGACGGCGAGACCCATACGGCCGAGCAGCGGTGCGAGCACGTGCTGCAGATGGAAGGCGGAGGGCGCCCGTTCCTGGAACAGCCCACCCGTGAGTTCGACATGGACCGGCTCGTGAGCCCCGGCAATGACGGGCAGCAGCGCAAGTGACAGCGCCGTGGCCGATCCCGCTGTCCCCACGTCGAACGCGTACCGCCCTCGCGGCGTCTGTCCGGCCGGGCGGAAGGTGAACTCCCGCGAGCCCAGCGACGCCCCCGCGACCGTTCCGCCGACCAGCGTGCGGACCGCCTCGACCGCGCAGAGGTGCTGACGTCGCAGCCCTGGCCGCGCTCTGCGTGCCCGGACGTTACGCAGATGAACCGGCGTGCCCGTCACAGCCGCGTAGGCCATCGCCTGGCGCACGATCATGCCCGATCCGGAGCACGCGGCTCCGTCGATGTCTAGGAGGGCGCTCATCAGGACTTACTCCACGCCTCTCTCACACTTGACGCCGCAACCTGTCATGGCCTCCTGCGGCGGCTCGGTTCCCTGGGTCTTCATCGCACCTCGCGTGCCCCAGGTGTGTTCCCGAACGAGGTTGGGGGGCGTGCCTTGCACCCGAGCACCGCCCGTGACCGGAGCACGCGTTCAGCCTCGCAGCCTCAGGCCGCTGCGTGAGAGGCCGGGGCCATGTGGTCGGTGAACCAGTCGCGCGCGAGATCGGTGACCTTCTCCAGGGCACCGGGCTCCTCGAAGAGGTGGGTCGCGCCGGGCACGACCGCGAGCCTGCTCTCACAGCGCAGCCGGGCCTGTGCTTCCTCATTGAGGTCGAGCACCAGCTGGTCGTGGCCGCCGACGATCAGCAGCGTCGGCGCCGTCACCGCCGGCAGCCGTGGCCCGGCCAGGTCGGGCCTGCCGCCCCGGGAGACGACCGCCGCGATCCGCGCGCCCTGCTCGGCGGCTGCCCACAGCGCGGCAGCCGCGCCGGTGCTGGCGCCGAAATACCCGATGGCACGCCCGTCGGCCTCGGGCTGTCCGCGCAGCCAGCCAGTGGCGTCCGCAAGACGCCGGGCGAGCAGGCCGGTGTCGAAGACATTGGCCCGGTTGGCCTCTTCCAACTCGGTGAGCAGGTCGAACAGCAGCGTGCCCAGCCCGGCGCGGTTGAGTCCGGCCGCGACGAACCGGTTGCGCGGGCTGTGCCGACTGCTGCCGCTGCCGTGCGCGAACACGACGATGCCCCTCGCGCCCGCAGGCACCGTCAACTGCCCGCGCAGCACCATGGCTCCGGCCTGCACATCCACCTCCCGGTCCTCGGACACGGCGGGACGCGGCCCGGTGCGGAGGGTGCTCAGCGGGCGGGCGATCGCCTCCTCCAGACAGGCGACGACCTCGTCGTCGTCGGTCTGGGAGAAGTCGACGTAGAACTGTCCGATCGCATAGAAGTTCCGCGGAGTGTGCAGGCATACGAACTCGTCGGCGTCCCCGCCCAGCCGTGCCGTCCAGTCATGCGGTGCCACGGGGACCGCCAGCACGATCCGTGCGGCCCCACGTGCACGGGCGATCTGGCAGGCCGCGCGCGCCGTCGACCCCGTGGCCACCCCGTCGTCGACCACCAGCGCCGTACGGCCCTCAAGCCCGATCGGTGCCCGCCCGCCCCGGTAGCGCCGGGCCCGGCCCTCCAGCACCGCCCGCTCACGGGCCTCGACCTGGCCCAGCTCATCGGCGGTGACACGCGCCGCACGCACCACCTCATCGTTGATCACGCGTACGCCGCCCTCGCCGATCGCGCCCATGCCCAGCTCCGGCTGGAAGGGCACGCCCAGCTTCCGCACCAGGCAGACATCCAGCGGCGCGCCCAGCGCGTCGGCGACCTCCGCGGCGACCGGAACTCCGCCACGCGGCAGACCCAGCACCACCACCTCGGCTCCCTTGAAATGTCCCAGCCGGTCGGCCAGCTGACGGCCAGCGTCACGACGATCCATGAAGAACACGATCCGACCTCCTCGTCCCCGAGGACACAGTGAGCAACGCGGTGCCCCGTACTTCCATGCTCGCCCCAGCAGGGCACGGTCGCGCACCGCCGCGGAAGCCGCGGTCACCGTGGTGCGCCGCCAGCCTCGCTGTCGGGTTCCACCCCGCCGTCTTGGCTGCTCACAGCCGCAACACCCAGACGCCGCACGAACGCGGCCTCGCTGCGCGCCAATGCGCGTTGCAGCCCCTCCCGTAGATCCGCGTTTCCCGTGGGGCCGACTGTCTGGCCGACCTCGTTCGAGACTGGCTGCCTCCCACTTGCCACGCCCGAATCAACGGCCCGTTCCGCATCGTGGTCGTGCGCCGAGTGAGCGAAACGGTCCCTCCGGGCGGGCCCGGGAGGGCCACGGAGAGGAGCACGTGCGTCGGCTCCACCTGGATTCCCCAAGTGCGTTGTAGTGCGGTCGACGCGAGAATGGAGTTCTGACGGAGTACATCTCGGGAAGGCCACGCACTGCTCGCGGGCCAGCACACAAAGTTCGTTACCTGTGGGCGTCCGGCAGTGACGATGTCGGCGGCGGGGGCCGGGGGCCCGCTTTCAAAGGCAGGGATCAGACCGTGCAGATCCAGTACGTGATGAGTACACCGCCGGCCAGTGTGCCTCCTTCGACCTCCATCGAGGAGGCGGCACAGCACATGGCCCGTGCGGGCGTCGGGGCCCTGCCCGTGGTCGACGACGACCGGGTGGTGGGCATCGTCACCGACCGCGATCTGGTCGTACGGGCCATGGCCGACGGACTGTCCCCGCAGACCAGGGTGGAGAAGGTGATGTCCACCGTCCCGGTGACCGTGGACCCCGAAGCGGCCGTGGCGGTCGCCCTTCTCCTCATGCGGTCGGCGCAGGTGCGCCACCTTCCGGTGGTGGCTGAGGGCCGGCTGGTCGGCGTGATCTCATTCGACGACCTCTTCTGGCAGCTCACCCAGCAGCTTTCGGACCTGGCGGCCGTGGTGGATGCCGCCAGGAAGATCCCCGAACCCCTCCGGGGTGGGCAGCAGGCTCCCCTGCCGCACGGCTGAAGAACCACGACTCCCTGTGGGGTATCGCAACTCCGGCCAGGCGGGTAACCGCCTCGTCCGTGCCGCCGCATCGGCGACGACGCCCACGGTGGCGTCATCGGCTCTCTCGGCCCCTCGGTTCCGGCGCCACGGCAGACACGGCAATCACAGCGGGGCCCGTGCCCGCACCCGATACCGAACTGGCGACCATCACGTCGGCCTTACGCGGTAGGCCGGTCCTGCTCATCGTGGGTCGCCCCGACCGCCGCATCGTGGTCGCCCTCTGCGGGGTGGCGGCCGTCCGGTCTCCGGCGGCGGAGTACCTCCAGGACCACGGACCCGTCGACCGTCTCGCGGGCGGTGAGAAGGTCGGCCAGGGTGTCGAGCGCCTGGCGGTGGTCGCGCAGCAGGGCCGTGGCGCGTTCCTCTGCCTGGCGCACCAGACGGGCGGTCTCCTTGTCGACGACGCGTTGCGTCTGCTCGGAGTAGGGCCGCCGCAGCGCGTCTTCGGCGCTGTCGCCGCCGAGGTAGCGGGGGGCACCGGATCCGTACCCGACGGGGCCCAGGGCCGAGGACAGGCCGAATTCGCGGACCATGCGGACGGCGATCTGGGTCGCGCCGGCCAGATCGTCGGCGGCACCGGTCGAGCCCTCGCCGAAGACGACCAGTTCGGCGGCCCGTCCACCGAGCCGGACGGCGAGCAGGTCGGTCAGGTAGCCCTCGCTGTACAGGTGCCGTTCGGCTTCGGGGAGCTGCTCGGTGGCGCCCAGCGCGGGCCCGGAGGGGAGGATGGTGACCTTGGCAACGGGGTCGGCGTGCTCGCACAGGGCCGCCACGAGCGCGTGTCCGGATTCGTGGACCGCGACGGCGCGCCGTTCCTCAGGCAGCAGCGCGTTGGAGGATTCCCGCCGCCCCAGCAGGAGTCGATCGCGGGCGTCGTCGAGATCCCGGGCCTCGATGACGGCACGGCCGTCCCGGACGGCGTTGATGGCCGCTTCGTTGACCAGGTTGGCCAGATCGGCGCCGGAGAAGCCTGGAGTGGCCCGGGCGACCGGATCCCAGCCGACGTCGGGTGCCAGGGTCTTGCCGCGGGCGTGGACGGCCAGGATGGCCGCCCGCTCGGCCTGGTTGGGCAGCGGCACCGTCACATGCCGGTCGAAGCGGCCGGGGCGCAGCAGGGCAGGGTCCAGGGATTCGGGGCGGTTGGTGGCGGCCAGGACCACGATGCCCACGGACTGGTCGAAGCCGTCCATCTCGGCCAGGAGCTGGTTGAGGGTCTGCTCGCGTTCGTCGTTGCCTCCCAGCCGGGCGCCCGCGCCACGGCGGCTGCCGACGGCGTCGATCTCATCGATGAAGATGATCGAGGGTGCCCGTTTGCGTGCCTCGGTGAACAGGTCGCGCACGCGGGAGGCGCCGACGCCGACGAACATCTCCACGAACGCGGAAGCGGTCACCGACAGGAACGGGACTTCCGCCTCGCCGGCCACCGCGCGGGCGATGAGGGTCTTGCCGGTGCCCGGCGGACCGACCATGATCACGCCGCGCGGTCCCTTGGCGCCTGCGGCGGCGTAGCGCTCGGGGTTGCGCAGGAAGTCGACGATCTCGCCGATCTCCTGCTTGACGCCCTCGTAGCCGGCGACGTCCTCGAAGCGGGTCGTCGGGCGCTCGGTCTCGATGATCTTGGCGCGGGCCCGCCCGATGGCGCTGAGGCCCCCGGTCATTGCCCCGGCCGCCCGGCGGCCGGCCCAGAGGAACAGGGCGAAGATGGCCAGCACGGGCAGGAACAGCACCAGCAGCGTCCCCCAGGGGCTGCCGCCGCTCCGGGAGGCGGTGATCTCCACTTTCCCGGACTGCAGCTGCTGTTCGAGGCGGCTGTTGTCCAGGGCGGTGGGGATCCGTGTGGTGAACTTCTTACCGTCCTTGAGCGTGCCGCTGACCGCGCCCTTGTCGTTGATGTCGACCGTCTTGACCTGGCCGGTGCTCACCTTGCCGAGGAAGTTGCTGTACGACAGCTTCGCCCCTTGCGGGGACGAGGGGACTCGCAGCAGGACTACGAGCAGGAGGACCAATGTGGCGATGGGCAGCAGCCAGCGCGTCCAGGAGGGCCTCGGCGAGGGCTCCGACGGCTTGGGCGGCTCACGCGGAGGGCCCGATTTTGCCGAGCGCGACAGATGCCGGCCTGAGAAGTGGACTGATGTGATCAACGGACGGCTCCCTCGGCGGTTCCCGGATGCGCAGAGGAGGGTGGATCGCGGGGTGGGCGTCCCACTTCAAGGATCAACGCCCTCTCCGCTGTCGGCATGAGCGAACCACCGCGGGCCACTTCCCTCCTCGGGTCACCGCACGTCCCCGACCGGAGAAACCACCCGACCGGCAACAGGGGTCTCGACGTCACAGCGCACACGTCCTCCGCACTCCGGCCGGAACGGACCTGCGGCTTCGCCGCGCGGAACGGGAGGAAACCCACATGTCCGAACCCACGAGTCACGTCGCGTGGGCAATACAGCGGGGTGGGGAAACCGCACGGTGCACCCCTCATCGAAGAGCACGCGCTGTGACCCCACGTGCGCCGGTTCCCCGCACCCACCGTCGCTCATCCGTCCCGTACGGTCAGCTCGTCGATCACGTCGGTCACCGGGTCGAGCCCTTTCACCTCGGCGAGCAGCCGCGCCCCTTCGTCGCCCGTCACGGAGCCCCGGAGGCGGACCGCTCCCTGCTTGACCGTGACCTCCACCGTGTCGGCGGCCTCGGGGAACATGTGCCTGATGCGGCCCTGCACGCCCTCGAGCATGGTTGCGTCGTCCCCGAGCAGGGCGTCCAGCAGGGTGTGCCGGTGGACGGTGCCGACGAGCCGGCCGTCCGGCTCCGCCACGGGAGCGCGCTTGAGGCGGGAGAGGGCCACCAGCCAGGCGGCCTCGGAGACCGTCATGTCCGGCTGGACCGTGACGGCAGGGCTGGTCATGAGGGTCTCGGCCGTCTCCTCGCCCGGCTCGGCCGTCGGCCTGGTCTCCCGCACCTGGCTCGCCGCGCTGGGCCGGTGCGTCCGTGCGGCGACCACGGCGAGCAGATCGGCCTCGGACACCACGCCCATGACCCTGCCGTCGGTGTCGGCGACGGGCAGCGACCCCGTCCCGTGCTCCGACAGCGCCCGGACGATGTCGGGCAGGTTGGTGTCCCCGGCGACTGACGGCGCGGGCGCGGTCATCAGGTCGCGTACGAGGAGGGCGGTACGGGGTGCCTGGGCGGCGGGCCGAGCCTTCTTGGCCGTGGACACGTTCGCGATCGCGCCGACGTAACGCAGCAAGGCGTCCTGCCGCTGCTGCTCGTCGGGCCGCCAGCCGTGACGCGGCACGGCACGGCGAGCCTCGGCACCCGCTGCGAACCTCTCACGTTCTGTCATGGCGATGTCTCCAGATGCGGTCAGGTCGTTCGCGCCCGGGACGGCACGGTGGCCCGTCCGGTTCAGAGTGCTGTGGTTGACGGCTCGCGGGCCGTGGGGGTGATGAGGCCGTAGTGGCCGTCGTAGCGGTGGTAGAGGACGTTCCCGCGGCCGGTGCCGGCGTCGGCGAAGAACACGAACGGCCAGCCGGTGACGTCCAGGCGCTCCTTCGCCTCCGTGACGCTCATGCGCGGGGCGGCGGCCGGGCTGAGAGTAAGCGGCACGGCGACCGGGCCGATCAGGTCGGGCCGCGGATGCACCTGCGCCAGCCGGTATCCCTCCGGGTCCGTGCGGTACAGGACGCTGTCCTCTCCCGTTCCGGCGTCGGTGAACAGCTGGAAGCCGTAGTCCAGCCGCTCCAGGTCGTCGGCCGCCTCGTCGGGCGATTCGAATGCCAGGGCGAACGCCTTGTGGCGCACGACTTCCCGTTCCTCGGCCGGGCGCGGGAAGTGGTCGGGGCGGTGAGTGGGCTCGTCACCGTGCCGCCATGGGCGGGCGCTCCCGGGCGGATGCGTACGGCCGCGCCGGGCTTCCCAGTGTTCCGCCATCCTCGCCAGCACGGCTTCGAGCCGGTCCCTGAGGAGGTCGGCCGCTTCCGTGGCGTTGCTGCCGGCAACGTGTGCGCGGGCGGGCTTGCCGTTGACGTCCAGATTGGCCTGGGCCGTCACGGGCCGCTCCATCGCCGGGTTCGCGTACCGGGTCAGCTTCACCCGGGCGAAGAGCACGGGTCCCGGTGCCTGGTCGAACACGGCCCGCACCTTGTCCCGGGCGTAGGCGGCGTCCTCGGCGGACACATCACCCCGGGTCTCCACCTGCACGTCCAGAAGGGGTTGTGCGGTGTTTCGCTTCATGATGACCTCCGCTACGAGGAGGAGTCCGGGTGGCCGGCCCGTTCCTGCATCTTCTGGTCGAGCAGGAATTCATGAGCCCACCGGGCCAGTGGGAACTCTTCATCCCGTGTGCGGGGACGGGGGCAGGCGGCCCGTCTTACGCGACTCCCACCGACGCCCCCAAGCCCGGGAGCTCAGCTCCAGCCACATCTCTCACTCTCATCCAGTCTTCCTTCGATCCGCGAGACTCGCAGGGGCCGAACGGCCCTCGCCGGGGGCTGACAGGTCCGCCGATCGGATCGGCGCGACGACGACGCGCACCATGGAAGCAGTCCTGACAATCGTCGTTTCGCGGAGGTGAACCGCGATGCCCCCCCGTACATCACCGGCCAACTCGGCTCCTGGAGCGGACGTTCCCCACACTGAGCTGGGGAGAGCCTGTCGCATCCGAGATCGATGACCTCTTCGAGCGGATGGGTCGGTTCCTGGAGGCCGCCAGCAGGCACCCACCATCTCCGGCATCTGGTCGCCGCTGGCCGACATGCACGAGACGGACGACGCCTACGTGGTCGAGGCGGAGCTGCCGGGCATCAAGGAGGACATCGACGTCGAGGTCAGCGGCCGGGAACTGTGCGTCACGGGTGAGTTCAAGGAACGCGAGCGTGAAGGCGTCCTGCGCCGGGGTGCGCGCCGCACGGGCCGTTTCGAGTACCGGGCGTTGCTGCCCGTCGAGGTCAAGGCCGAGGAGGTCAAGGCGAACCTGGCCGACGGCGTGCTGACCGTGACGGTCCCCAAGACCCAAGCCGCCAAGCCTCGGCATGTCGAGATCACGGAGGCCTGAATCACACCGCACTCGTGCGGAGCGGACGGGGTGTCCCCCCGTCCGCTCCTCATAAGTGCGGTGTCACAGGTCCGGCCCCGCCTTCCCGCTGACCGGAGACCATGTGCTCACACCAACGCGCGGGCGGCCGGGCGACCGTAATCGTCCTCCGCTTGCCCGGGGTGCTTGAGGAGATCCTTCGTTCCTCACCGTCCGGCTGTCACACGCTGCGGCACAGCGCCCCGATGCCGTGGGCCGGGGCACCGTCGGCATCGGGACTAAGGACGCGTACGTCCGCTCCTGAAAGCACGGCCGAGCGGACCGCCACGTCGGCCAGCCGGCCGCGGATCACGGGTCCGCCGACGGGGGACGGCGCGGGGCGGCGATCCGACACAGCTGAAGCGGCCTCGCCGAACCACGCGGTACGCCGGTCGTCCGGCTCGTCGACGAAGACCAGGGTCTCCACGCGGCTCTCCGCGAGCGCGCCGAGTGTGGGGTGGACGCCCTCGACGGCCCGGCCCCCCGGAGACCTCTCCTCGGCGAACCGTCGCAGCAGGTCCTTCGTCTGCTCGTCCGCCGCGCGGTGCGTCTCGGCCTCGATCTGCTCCTCCCGGATGCGGGCGGACCCGTCAAGTGCGCGTCCACCGCTCACGTGACGCAGGGAGACCTGCCGCCGGACGCGGTCGGGCAGATGCTTGGTAAGGAGTTGCAGAGCCCGGACGTCACCGGCGAGCAGCACCAGGCGGGCGGAGACCCGCGACACGGCACGGGTCAGGGCTTCTGCCGCGCTGACGGCGTTGTGCTCCCAGGAGTCCTCCGCCCTCCGCTGGAAACGGCCCTGCGACATGCCTCCGGGCGCGTTGCGCTCGATCTCGTCGTCGGGTCCGGTCACGGTGCGCCGTAGCGGCTCGGTGTCTCCGCGCGGGTACGCCGCCAGGTCTGCTCCGGTGCGGTCGACCACGGCGAGGACGCGTGCCGGGTGTTCCTGGCGCCACTCCAGGAGCGGTGCCAGGTGTGGCAGGGGCGCGTGGACGGCGAGATCCGCGTGTCCGTCGCCGGGCAGGATCGTGGAGTGGCGGAGCTCGCCTGCTGCTGCGAAGGCCGCGAGCGTCCCCGTTCCGGGGAGTGCCGCGTCGACACGCCGCGTCAGCGCGGCGATCGTGTCCTCATCGGCACCCTTGCCCGACAGCTGCCGGGCAAGGGTGCGCCAGCGCAGCCTGGCGTCGTCCTCCCGCTGCGGGCGGGGCTCCAGTTGCAGGTACACCGAGGCGATCGGCCCCGGGGTCTCGCACAGGGTCCTCAGGATGTCGTCGTTGACCGACGTCGTGGTTCCCATGTCAGGCTCCCGTGGTGGGCGCGCCCGTTCGCGACGAGCCCGAGGCGTCGGGATCGAATCCGAGAAACCGCTCAGCTATCGAGGTCCCCATGAGCTACAGGGGCGGCGTCAGGACCGATCAGGGCAGGGCGCGCGGCCGCGGACCACATGTCATCCGGCGCGCCCGCTCCGGGCGCTCCGCGGTCCCTTCTTCGCCGTCGCGTGGCTGATCACGTCTCGCAGCGGTGTCGTGCGGGCAGACGGAAACCTGCAAGGTGGGCTCCCTTCGCCGGCATTGTCCGGATCAGGTGATGGAGGTCGCTTTCCGGTCTCACAGACCTTCCAGCCTCTCAGCCCGACCGTCGACCAACGCCCCGCGCGGAGCCTCCGCCCATCACCCGGGGCCATCCGGTCGAACTCCCTCGCTCGCCCTGCAGGCCAATTTCCACGATACGCCCGCCCCCACCCAGTGCCAAGGCGGAACGCCCCCGTCACCGCCCCGATGACCAGGCCCGAAGGCGGCTCGGTGAATCCGCCATACCCCCGGCTGCCCACTCGCGGTAACTGATGCCCCACCGTTCGTCCGCGAGCGGGCGGAACGGGACGGGCGCCACCACCAAACCACGGCGGCCGGCGGCGCCCGGGACTGCGTCCGACCGCTGTCTCGCGTTGGGCCGGGCGGCCCATGTCCAACAGTCTCGGCCGCGGTCACACTGGGGGTACGGGCTCGGGGCGAAGAAGGTGGTTCCCGTGTCGGACCGGGTCGTCGCGATGGTGTGGCCGTACGAGCGCGGGGTGGCGTTGCGGCTGGGCCGGCGGCGCGGGGTGCGCGACCCCGAGAGCCGGTTCAAGTTCCCGCTGACGGACCGGATGTCGAAGGTCGCCCCGCGCACGGTGACCGACGTCATCGCCGGCAACCCCGTCGCCCTGCCGTCGCGGAACCCGCAGATCCTCGCCGAGATCGCCGCCGAGAAGAACTCCGCCATCGTCTTCCCCGCCCAGTTACTCGAAGCGCCCGGGCCCTGACCCGCTTCGTCGACCGGGAAAGGAGCTCCGCGACAACCGCACCAGCGGTCACCACACCGACGGGCCCGACAGCGGGCGGCTGCCCCGGGCAGGACTCACCCATCCCCCGGGACGGAACCCTCACCGACCCCCTCAGAGGACAGGTCTGGACATGAACGAGCAGACGACGAACAAGCCGACGCGTACCAAGACGTGGACCCTGCGCGTGGACCTCTTCGAGGAGGGCGACGTCACAAAGGTGCACGCCGTCCTCGACACCGGCGACAACCGGCTGGAGAGCCGCACCGAAGCCCACCGCAACCCGCACGACCCTCCCGCGCCGGAGATCGGCGACGAATACGCAGCCGGACGCGCCCTGGTCGAACTCGGCCACCAGCTGCTGCGCTTCGGCGTGGCCGACGCCGCCGCCAACGAACCGCCCCTGCACGGATGACCGCCACGGATCCGACCCACCGGCCGCGGCCTGTCCGCTCGTCGCGGCGCCGTCCGGCCCCTCACTGAGGGGAGGGTGTTCACGAAGTGCGCAGGCAGTGGGAGTGCCGATCACCGCCGGGCCCGGCTCGGAGACATCGGCCGACGAGTGGCCCGGCGCCGGCAACTGCTCGGTCTCGGTCGCAGGGACCTGGCAGACCGGGCGACATGGCGCCGGGGTACGTGCAGTCGTCGGCCGGTGCCGTCGACGCCGTGATGCTCACTCGGCGGGCTGCGGCACGCGGCGCGTCCGCTGGAAACCGCTGGGCGGTGAGCCTATGGAGCGCCCGGCCGTGCCCCTCGCCGGCACATCCCGTCCCGAAGGATCTTCGGGAGAGGAGTGCTGGGGAAGTCGGCGCCCGGCGGGATCGGCCGCATCGCGCCGTCGACCGGCAGCGGTCCCGTCGTGCGGCCGGTCGACTGTCGACTCCACGAAGGCGAAGTGGTCGATTCGCACCCGGCACCGGGAGCTACCCGGCTGGCGCGGCAGGTCACCGGGCCCCTTCGAGGTGGACTTCATCGACAAGTCGCTGCGGCGGACGGAGCGTCCTGACGTCGGGCCTGGCGGTCCGGGTCGACGATCCGGAGGCCCCGCATCGGCCGGACCATCGTCTCGCCATCGGCAGCGCGACCCGAGGGTGGGCCCGGACGTCGAGGAGCGTGAGACGAACGCCAAAGCCGGAGACCACATCGTCGTCGAGGGGCATCCGCCCGGAACAGCGCGCCGGGGGCACGATCGTTCCACTGCATGGCCCAGCAAGTCTCCTGCACTGGGAAACAGCCGAGGTCTCCCCGGATCTGGCCACACCGTGCCCAGTTCGGTGGTCCGGACGGCGACTGCCAGTCGCCATTCAGGGACGCCGACGGTGCGGGGTGCTGATGGATGCCCAGGACCTGCCCGGCGGATCATGCCGTGGACGGGCCTGTCGAGGCCCAACTGCCCTGGTTGGAATCGCGGTGTGTTCGAGTACCACGGCCGAATCGCCGACAGACTTCCCATCGACCAAATGGCGAGTCCCTACCTGAACGGAACCGGATGGCTGTGGCCAGCAGCTGGCACAGGTCGTCGAGCGCCCGGAAGCGCCGAGGTCACGGCGTGGATGCACGATCGCGAGCGGGAGCAGGTCCGGTTCGCGCAGGTCGCCGAAACCGCGGCCGATAGTTTGCGGTTCAGCGGGCGCCGGGCTGTCGCACCACGGCGACGGGGCAGTGCGCGTGGTGCAGCGCCGCCTGGCTCACCGAGCCGAGCAGCAGGCCCGTGAAGCCGCCGCGTCCTCGTGCGCCGACGACCAGGAGCTGCGCGGCGCCACTTGCCTCGATCAGAACCTCCCGCGTGGGACCGTGCACCACGCGGAGCTCGACCGGGACCTCCGGGTACCTCTCCCGGCGACCCGCGAGCGCCTCGGCGAGCAGGCGTTCCTCGGCCTCGGCGAGCATGCCCGGACGGCTCGTGTACGGTTCTGCGGGATCCTGCGGCGGGGGCACGGGTGCGTTCCACGTGGTCCAGGCGTGCAGGGCGACAAGGCCTACGCCTCGAAGGGCGGCCTCCGCGAAAGCGAAGTCCACCGCCGCCGCGCCGGCGCGGGAACCTTCGACCGCCAGCACGATCGGCCCGGCCGGCTCCGGCGAGTCCCGCACGACGAGCACGGGACATCGACCGTGCGCCGCGAGCCGCACCGCCGTGGAGCCCACCATGAGCCCGACGAAGCCGCCCACGCCCCGGGATCCGACGACCACCAGCTCCGCGGCACCCGACTGTGCCTCCAGGACCGTCAAGGGCGCCCCCAACACCACGGCATGGGTGACGTCCACCGACGGCGCCACCGCCCTGGCTCGTTCCACCGCCGCGGTGACCAGGTCCTCGGCCATCCTCTGGATCTCGTCCCGGGTCGGCATCGGCAGGGCCTGCCACAACGGCACACGCGCCACAGGCCAGTGGAAGGCGTGCACGATCCGCAGCCCCGCATCCCGCCACCGGGCCTCCCCCTCCACGGCGCCAAGGCTCGACGCCGAGCCGTCCGCTCCCACGATCACCAGCCCACTCACGGCACTCCTCCGCTCAGCCCCTCATATCTTGAACGGCGTGCTGGATCTGGGCGAGCGGTAAGGATTACTAGTGTTCCGTGCTCCCCGGAGACCGATCCCCCTTGGCCCACGCCCCCGTATCCGCCCTGCCCTATGCCGTTCGGCACTCGAACGAGGAGGCCTCAGCACCATCCGCACCCGCATACCAGGACCGCGACGGGGCGCATAGCCGTCCGCGCCTCCTCGCCGGCAACTGGTACTCGACGACAGAACTCGCGGCCCACCTTCGTGTCGACGCTTCGACCCTGCGTCGCTGGCGCACCGCACGGCCGCCCCAAGGCCCTCCGTTCATCTCCGTGTCCGAGCGCGTCGTCCTGTACAGCGCGACCGATGTCGAGGAATGGCTGCACCGCCGCCGAACCACCCCCGACCGGAAGGTTTGATGACCCATATAGAAACCGTCCCGATCGGCGTACGACTCTCCACGGACGTCGAATACAGACCCAACAGGGCGACGCCATATCGTGCCCGAGTCCGCTGGTTCGATCCCACCACCAAGCGCCGCAGGTCCGTCTCCGAAGCGACGGAAGACGAGGACGCGGCCAACGCGTGGATCCAGGCGATCGTCGAGGCCGCCGAAGCAGGGCTTGCCCCCCTCGACCGCCACGATGAAACTCTCCCCCTACGGCGACGCCAATATGGAACTCGCTCTGCGCGGTCTCGAATTGAAGACCCGCGACCCCTACCTCTCGGGGTGGCGGATCCGAGTCGTACCCGCGCTGGGACATCTGCCCGTCCGGATGATCACCAACGGCGTGGTCGACCGTACGCTGCAGAACTGGATCGCCGACGCGTGCAGCCGGTCAACAGTCAAGAACACCCTCGCCGTTCTGGTCCGAGTCATGGAGCAGGCGGTCCGTGACGGCGTCATCAAGGTCAACCCCGCCCGCGTCACAGGCTGGCAGAAGCTGTACAAGCAGGCCGAGGACGAGCTCCTCAACCCACGAGCGCTCGCCCTGCCGAACTGGGAGTCTCTGGTCGAGCTGGCCGACGCTCTCGTGGCCGCCTCCTACGGCGAGTACCGAGGCTGGGGCGACGTGGTGCTGTTCGCCGCGTGTACGGCCGCGCGCATCGGCAAGGTCTCCGGCTGCCGGGTCGGGGACATCGACACCACCAACTGGATCTGGACCGTCCGCCGTCAGACGACCCCCGCTCCGGGCGGTCTCGTGGACAAGGGCACCAAGGGTAAGCGGGCCCGGCAGGTGCCCATCATCGAGGAGATCCGCCCACTCGTCGCACAACGCGTCCTAGCAGCGGGCCCCGACCCCGACGCCCGCTTGTTCACCGGACCCCGCGGAGGCCGCATCTCCACCGCGGTCCTGCGCGACGCGACCCACTGGGACGACGTCGTCACGAAGCTCGGGTACGAGCACCTGCGCCGCCATGACCTCCGGCACACCGGGCTCACCTGGTTCGCCGACGCCGGCGTCCAGGTGCACATCCTCCGCAAGATCGCCGGGCACGGCTCGCTGACCACCACTCAGCGGTACCTGCATCCCGACGTACACAAGATCACCGCCGCGGGCGCCGCCCTCTCGGCACACCTCACCGCGCTCCGCGCGCCCCGGTCCCTGCCGAGCCCCATCGTGGTCGCCCGCTGACCGGTCAAGGCGAGTTGGTCCCCAAGTTGTCCCCAAGAATGATCAAGGGGCCGTTTCAGATTGCTCTGAAACGGCCCCTGACCTGCGACTCTTTCGAGTCGGGACGACAGGATTTGAACCTGCGACCCCTTGACCCCCAGTCAAGTGCGCTACCAAGCTGCGCCACGTCCCGATGCGCGTCTTCCGCGGGTTTCTCCCGCGTCGGCGTGCAGGAGAAACACTACCTCACTCCAGGGGGCGGTCTGACGCACGGGCTGTCACCGCTGCTGTGGCGAGGGCGTCTGCGCCGCAGGTGGCGGCCAGGGTGGCCGCTCGGCCGAGGGCCGAGGGGGAGCCTGTGGCGTGGGCGAGGTCGAGGTGGGCCCGGGCCTCCTCGTAGCGGGAGGGGGAGGCGGCGAGGTGGTCGACGGCGCGGGTGAGGAGGTCGCGGGCTTCCGGCGGGTCCGCGAAGAGGGCGACGCAGCGCAGGGCCTCGCCCAGGGCCGTGGGGGTGCCGAGCCGTTCGGCGTGGGCCAGGGCCTCGCCGGCGATCCCGGCGGCGCGGTGCGGGTCGGAGGAGGCGAGGGCCCTGGCGAGGTCGAGGGGCCAGGGGGCCCAGACGACGTGGTGGCGGCCGCGGCCGGTCAGCGCCTCGGCCGCCCCTTCGAGGGTGTGCACGGCCTCCTCGGTGCGGCCCTCGGCGAGCAGCAGCCGGCCGAGGACGCTGGGGCCGTCGGGCAGCACGATCGCGCCCGGCCAGGGCGGGCCGAAGGCGTACCGGTCGGCGACGCTCCGCGCCTCGGTGATGCGGCCCCGGGCGACGAGGGTGTCGACGAGGAGGCAGGCGGTGTCCCAGTGGACGGGGAGCCCGTCGCCGACCCGGTCGGCCAGCCGCAGCCCCTCCTCCAGGTGGTGCTGGGCGCGCGGCAGGGCGCCGCGGCGCCGGTGGACCAGGCCGAGGAGGGTGTGGGCGAAGGCGAGGTGGGCGCCGCTCCAGCCGGAGATCTCGAAGGCCCGGACCGCCTCGGTGAAGAGGGCCTCGGCCCGGTCGGGCCGGTCGGCGAACACGTAGGCGATGCCGGTGAGGGCCGGGATCTCGAAGCCCCAGGTGGGGTCCGTCCAGCCGAGGCCCCGGGCGGGCCGGCCGTCGACGAGGGCGCGGTCGCAGAGGCGTACGACCTCGTCGGCGGGTTCGCCGCGGAGCATCGCGTCGAAGGCCCGGACGGTGACGAGGGCCCGTTCGGAGTTGTCGGCTCCGGTGAAGGAGCTGGTGAGGTCGGCCAGGCGGCGGGAGCGCCCGGGGCCGTCCTCCTCGGCGGTCTGGAACCCCTCGTACATGAAGTGGGCCGCCTGCAGGCGGCGTCGGCCGGTGCCGGGCGGGGTGCGGGCCGCCTCCGCCGCGACGGCCCGCGCGGCTTCCTCCAGCTGGTTGTTGTGGGCGAGGGCCTGGGCGAGCCGGTAGGTCGCGTCGGTGCGCAGGGCGTCGTCGAGGCCGGGCAGGGCGAGCGCGGAGCGCAGGTGCAGGACGGTGGCGGCGGGTGCCGTGAGCAGGGACGCGCAGCCGAGTTCGTACAGGACCCTGGCGTACGTGTCGGGGCCCGGCGGCTCGGCGACTGCCCGCTCCAGGCAGCGGCGGGCCGCGTCGGGGGCGCCGACGGCCAGGTGCTCGACGGCGGCGGCCCGCAGCCGGCGGACGACGTCCTCGTCGTCGTCCGGGTGCACTTCGAGGAGGTGGCGGGAGGCGGCCGCCGGTCCGCGGCCCGCTTCGGTGAGCACCCAGGCGGCGCGCCCGTGCAGGGCGGTGCGGACCGCGGGTGACACCGAGCCGTACACGGCGGTGGCGATGAGCGGGTGCGCGAACTCCAGCGGCGGGCCGGCGGCCGTCTTCCGTGCCGGCGGCGTGGTGACGATCCTGGCCAGGCGGAGCCGTTCCGTGTGCTCGGCGAGTTCCGCCGCGTCCATGCCCGTGAGCTTCGCGAGGAGGTCCGGCGTGCTGTCCGCGCCGAGGACGGCGACGGCCCAGGCGACGCGGGTCGGGCCGCTGCCGAGCGCTTCGAGGCGGGTGACGAGGCCGCCGCCGCGGGCTCCCGCGGCCAGGCTCTTGAGGAGGCCCGCCGTGCCCGCCACGGGTTCGAGGGTCCGGTCACGGACCTTGGCGAGGAGTTCGACGGTCTCGTACGGGTTGCCGGAGGTCACCGACCACAGTTCCCGGCAGAACGGCTCGTCCGCGTGGGCGCCGAGCGTCTCGCGGGCGAGCTCGGCGGTGAGGGCGTCCAGTCCCAGCGTCACGAGTGCGCGGCCGCCGAGACCGGCCAGCAGGGCCTTGCCGTCGCCCCCGCTGTGCCTGTCGCCCCCGGCGTGCCTGTCGTCCCCGGGACCGCCGGTTCCCTCGTCGCCCGCCGGGGTCGGCAGCGGGCGGTGGGCCAGCACCACGAGGGCGGGCAGCCGGCCGTCCTGTCGGGTGCGCGTGAAGGCGTCGAGCCAGGTCAGCGTTTCGGCGTCGGCCCAGTGGGCGTCGTCGAGGAGCAGGACCGGGGGCCGGTGGCGCAGGCCGTCCGCGAGCCGGTCGAGGAGCCGGACCAGGCCGTCCCGTACGCCCTGCGGGTCGGCGGGCGCGGCCGACGGCAGGGGCGGCGAGGCGAGTCCGAGGGCGGGGGCGACGAGGTCGAAGCGGTCGCCGAAGAGGTGGTGGACGTCCTCGGAGCCGTAGCCGTCCAGTGCGGGCTGGAGGAGCTGGCGGGTGATGTGGAAGGGGACCGAGGTGAGCGTCTCGCCGCCGCGGGCGGTCAGGACCGTGCACCGGTCCCGGGCCATGCGGTGGATCTCGGCGAGGAGGGCCGTCTTGCCGACGCCCGGGTCGCCTCGGAGGACGAGGACGCCGCCCCGGGCGGGTCCTCCGCTCGCCGCCCCGGCGACGAGCGTGTCTATGGCGTGGCAGGCCGCGGCGAGCTCCGGGCCGCGTTCGAGCAGGGCGCCCCGCTCCGGGCGGGCAGGGGCCGCGGACCGCCCTGCGGACAGCTGCTGTTCGGATTCCGACGGCACCGGCGACTCACTCCCCCACACGATCAACAGGCACGACGCTACCCGTTTTTGGTCCGTGCGACCCACCCGAACCCGGGAAACGTCGGACCGACGAGCCTACCGCCCCTGATCGTCCGGGGGGTGACAATGGACGGGTGAACCGGACGACGAGGGATCGCGACGAGGAGGGCAGGGCGCGGAGCGCACGCCCCCGTGACGGGCTCGGACGGCCGCTGCCGTACGGGGCGGAGGGAGTGCCCCGGCAGCCCGAGGGCGTCGTGCGCACCCCGGACGAGACCCTGCGTGAGGCCCAGCGGCTCCTCGACGCCGGGATGCCGTTCCACGCCCACGAGGTCTTCGAGGACGCCTGGAAGTCAGGCCCGGAGGCGGAGCGCGATCTGTGGCAGGGGCTCGCGCAGCTCGCGGTCGGTCTGACGCACACCGCCCGGGGCAACCGGCAGGGCGGGGCACGGCTGTTGCGCCGGGGCGCCGACCGGCTCGCCGCGTACGGAAGTCCGAGTCCGCGCGAGAGCGCGCGAGGGGGCCCGGACGAGAGCCCCTACGGGATCGGTGTGGGCGGACTCGTGGCGTGGGCGCGCGAGTTGGCCGAGCGTGCCGAAGAGTCGGGGGCTCAGGTCGACGCGGCGGCCGAGGCCCCGCGACTGCTGCGCGGCTCCGGCGCCTGAGACCCGCTACTCCCCTGCCCGCGGGGCGAGTTCGCGCTCCAGTACGGATGTGTGGCTGATCGACGGGTCCTTGGCCGCCGTGAGCAGCGTGACGGTCTCCCGCGCGGCCAGTTCCCGGAGCCGGTCGAGGGCCGCGGCGGCGTCGGGGGCGGCGAGCTCCGCCTCGTACCGTCGGCAGAACTCCGCGTACTCCCCCTCGGGCCCGTGGTACCAGCGGCGCAGCTCGGTGGAGGGTGTCAGCGCCTTGGGCCACTCGTCGATGTGGGCGTCCGTCTTGGCCAGTCCGCGCGGCCAGAGCCGGTCGACGAGGACACGTACGCCGTCGTCGGGCGACGGGGCCTCGTAGATCCGGCGGACACGGACGCGGGGGTTCCTCGGCGGCATGCCTCCAGGGTGCCGGACGGGCCGGGAGCTCACCTCTCGGCGCGCAGCGCCGGAAGGAGGACGGCGTCCACGAATCCGGTCATCGTCGAGGCCTCGGCGAACCGCTCCTCGAAGATCCGCTCGATGCGGAGCATGCCCAGGAAGCAGGGCGCGACGAACGCGATGGCGGGGTTGCCGGCGGCGACCTCGCCCCGCTCGACCGCGCGCGCCACCACCGCGTCGATGGCCGCGACCTCGGGGGCGATGACGGTCTCGCGGAGCGCGGCGCGCAGGTCGGGGTGCTGGATGAAGGCCTGGGCGACGGCCTCCATGAGCTCGGCGTCGCGCTCGCGGTGGGAGGCGGCGATACGGGCGGCCTCGTGGAGGTCGCCGGCGAGGGAGCCGGTGTCGATGCCGGCGAAGACGGTGCAGCGGCGCCGGGCGAGGGCGGCGGTGACGAGCTGCGGCTTCGTGCCCCACTGGCGGTAGAGGGTGGCCTTGCCGCACTTGGTGCGGGCCGCGACGCCCTCCATGGTCACCGAGTCGTAGCCCCCCTCCCTCAGGAGGCAGATCACCGCGTCGTACAGCTCCGTCTCGCGCTCCGGCGTGATCTTGCTGCGACGGGCTGCGGCGGTCGCGGCCTGTGTGGACATCGAATCCTCCCGGACACCTCTGTCTCTGCACATACGAGAGTAGGGGGTGCACAATCGAGACGCAAACGTATCGAGACGCTTGCGTCTCGATGAAATCGGATCTAGGCTCACTCCGTTTGCTGCCGATTTGACGCATTAGAGGGGCCGCGCGATGGGTGCCGGGATACGCGGGACACGAGGACGACGTCCTCCAGGACCGGGGACGACGGCTACCCCCGGCCCCGGTGAGCCGGAAGGCCGCGAAGGCCCGGGCGATCCCTCGGGTGCCCTGGGCCCCGCGGGCCACGAGGTGACCGCGAGACCGCCGCTGCTGCGCGAGTTCGTGCTCGTCACCGCGCTCTTCCTCGTCTACAAGCTCGGCCGGCTCCTCGCCAACGGCCACGAGGCCCGCGCCTTCCGCAACGCCGACCACGTCTGGGACGCCGAGCGCGCGCTCCACCTCCCGGGCGAGGGAACGATCCAGCAGCTGCTGATGCACGGCGAGCCGCTCGTCCGGGCCGCCAACACGTACTACGCCGCCGTGCACTTCCCGGCCACGATCGCCTTCCTCGTCTGGCTGTACTGGCGCCGCCCCTCCCACTACCTGTGGTCGCGCCGTGTCCTCGCGCTCCTGACCGGCGCCGCCCTCGCCCTGCACCTGCTGATGCCGCTCGCCCCGCCGCGTATGCTCGCCGCCGCCGGCCTCGTCGACACGGCGCGGGTCTACGGCCCGTCCGTGTACGGCGCCACTCCCGAGACGGACTCGATGGCGAACCAGTTCGCCGCCATGCCGTCGCTGCACTTCGGCTGGGCACTGATGGTCGCGATCGGACTGATCGCGGCGACCCGCTCCCGCTGGCGCACGCTGTGGCTGCTGCACCCGCTGCTCACCCTGCTCGTGATCGTCGGCACCGCCAACCACTACTGGTTCGACGCGCTGGCCGCCGCCGCGCTCCTCGGCCTCGCGCTGCTCGCCGTCCGGGCCCCGGGCCGCGGCGGACGGGCCCCGGGCTGCGGCCGAGCGGCGCCGCCGCCCCTTCCCCGCCCGCGTACGGCGACCCCTCTCCCGGCCGGAGTCCTGCGATGAGCCCCGTCGTCGGCACCGTCCTCGCGGTGCTCCTCTCGCTCGTCTCCGCCGCCGGATACGCGCTCGCCGCCGTCGCGCAGTCGCGGCTGGCCGCCTCCTCGGCCCCCGACGGCGGGCGCGGGGCGCTCCGCGCGCTCCTCGCCCGCGGGCAGTGGTGGTGGGCGGTCGGCCTGAACGCCGCCGGGGCCCTCGCCCATGTGGCGGCCCTGCACTACGGGCCACTGACCCTCGTCCAGCCGCTCGGCGCCCTGACGCTCGTGGCGGCGCTGCCGCTGGGCGCGTACTGCGCGCGCCGGCGCGTGACCCGGAAGGAGTGGCGCGGAGCGCTGCTGACCCTGGGCGGGCTCGTCGGCCTGGTCGCGATGACCGGACCGGCGGAGCCCGGCGAGGCGCTGAGCCTGCGCGAGGCGCTGATCGTCGCCGCGGCGACGGCGCTCCTGATCGCCGCGCTCGCCTCGGGCCGCGTGTCGCGAGGGCGCGGCGGCACGGCCGCGACCACAGCCGCGGGAGCCGCCGGCGGCCCGCGGGCCCGCGGGCTCGGGCACGCGGGCTCGGGCACGCGACGGCCTCCGGCGTCGCGTCCGGTGTCGGCTCCGCCCTGACGCAGACCCTGACGGCGGCGCTCGCGCTCGAACTACCCGGCAGGGAACCGGTCTGGTGGCAGACCGCGCTGCTCGCCGTCCTCATCTCGGGCTTCGCCGTCGGCGGGCTCCTGCTCTCACAGGCGGCCTACCGGGGCGGGCTCGCGGCGCCGCTGGCCGTCGTCAACCTCTCCAATCCGGCGGCCGCCGCGATCATCGGCGTGGCCCTGCTCGGCGAGACCTTCCGGGCGGGCGCGTGGGGCTGGCCGATCGCCGCCGCCGCGTCGCTCGTCGCGGCGCGGGGCGTGGTGCTGCTGACGAAGGGCGGCGCTCCGGTCGCCGAGACGGCCCCGGCCGCCTCCACCGTCGTGGCGGGTTCCCGGCCGGTGCCGCAGCCGCGGGTCACCGATCTCCCCGCACCCCACCCCTCACCTCTCCCCGCATCCACCGCGCTCCCTCTCCCCGTTCCCGAGGTGGAGGCGGCTCGGGCATCGCTTTCCGGTTGATCCCTTTCGTCATATTGACGAAAATCAGCGGAACCCCCTATCGTCAATATGACGACAAGGGGGTTTCCATGGCTGACATCACCCGGCGGTCCGGCTGGCGCCATCTGCGCTCCGCGCCCACCGCCCACATCCGCCACCAGCGCCGCGGGCAGCTCGTCCACGACGGCGAGGGGCTGAGCTTCTGGTTCCGGCCGCGCACCGCCGCCCTCTCCGAAGTGCCGGTCAACGACCGGGAGCTCGCGATGGCGTTCCACGCCCGCACAGCGGACTTCCAGGACGTGAGCGTGCAGTCCGCCGTCACGTACCGGATCGGCGACCCGGGCGCGGCGGCCACCCGGCTCGACTTCTCGATCGACCCGGACACCGGCGCCTGGCGCGGTACGCCGCTGGAGCAGATCGCCACCCTCCTCACCGAGACCGCCCAGCAGCACGCCCTCGACGTCCTCGCCCGCACCACCCTCGCGGCGGCCCTCGTCGACGGCGTGGCGGCGGTACGCGACCGGATCTCGGCCGGTCTCGCGGACGAACCGCGACTGCCGGACACCGGTATCGAACTGGTCGCGGTCCGGGTGGTGGCCATCCGTCCCGAACCGGAGGTCGAGCGCGCGCTGCGCACCCCCGCCCGTGAGCTGATCCAGCAGGAGGCGGACCGCGCCACGTACGAGCGCCGGGCCGTGGCGGTCGAGCGCGAGCGCGCCATCGCCGAGAACGAGCTCGCCAGCAAGATCGAGCTGGCCCGCCAGGAGGAGCGGCTCGTCGAGCAGCGCGGCACCAACGCGCGCCGCGAGGCCGAGGAGAGCGCCGCCGCCGACGCCGTACGGGCCGAGGCCGAGGCCGTACGGAAGGTCCGGCTCGCCCGGGCCGAGGCCGAGGCGGCGCGCGTGGTCGGCGAGGCGCGCGCGGGCGCGCAGTCGGCATGGCTGCGGGCGCACGCGGAGGCGGAGCCGGCGACGCTGCACGCCCTCGCCGTGCACCGGGCGGCGGAGAACCTGCCCCGTATCGAGCACCTCACGCTCTCCCCCGACGTGCTCACCGGGCTCCTCGCGAAGCTCGGTGGAGGGGCGGCCGCGTCGTGAGCCTCGCGCCGCGCGCGGTCCTCGTGCACCGGACCACGGAGTACGAGGAGCTGCTCGCCCGGCACGGTACGCACGGCCAGGCCGCGTTCTTCCTGTCCGCGCGCGGCCGTTCGGTCGAGGCGGTGCGGGAGCGGCACGAGCGGGTCCGGCGGGCGCTCGCCGAGGTGGCGGGCGCGGTTCCGCTGTCGTGGCGGCAGACCCGGGTGGAGCGCGCCGACCTGGACCGGTTCCTCTTCGGGCCCGAGGACGTGGTCGTGGTGGTCGGCCAGGACGGTCTGGTCGCGAACGCGGCTAAGTACCTGACGGGCCAGCCGGTCGTCGGGATCGACGCGGACCCCGGGCGCAACGCGGGCGTCCTGGTCCGGCACCGCGCGGCGCACGCGAAGCGGCTGCTGCCGTACGCGGCGGGGGACGGGGCGACGGTCGACGAGCTGACGATGGTGGAGGCGGTCACCGACGACGCGCAGCGGCTCCTCGCGCTGAACGAGATCTACGTCGGCCCGCCCGGCCACCAGACCGCGCGGTACTCGCTGGGCCTCGACGGTCCCGGCTCCCCCGCGGAGCCCGAGTCCCAGGCCTCCTCGGGCGTCCTGGTCGGCACCGGCACGGGGGCCACGGGGTGGCTGCGCTCCCTGTGGGAACAGCGCTCCAGCGCGCTCGCCCTGCCCGGGCCCGCGGACGCCCGGCTCGCCTGGTTCGTCCGCGAGGCCTGGCCGTCGCCGACGACGGGCACCGCGCGCGTCGAGGGCCTCCTCGACGCGGGTCACGGCCTGCGGCTCACCGTCGAGTCGGACCGCCTCGTCGTCTTCGGCGACGGCGTCGAGTCGGACGCCCTGCACCTGACATGGGGCCAGACGGTCCGCCTCACGGCGGCGGAGACCCGCCTCCGGCTGGTGGGTTGACGGGTCCGGGCGCGGCCCGTCAACCCACCGTTCCGGGAGCCGCGCCGTGTCCGCGGTGACGCGCGGCCGGAATCGATCGGCGCGTGCGGGACGAGCCGTACGACAGCACTATGCTCGGCGCGCTCCGCCGCCCGCCCGGCTCCGGCTGTCGAAGGAACCCCATGGCCCCCGCCTCCCCCGGTTCGCTGTCCGTCGCTCCCGCCACACCCGAGGAGTGGGCGCTCGTCTGCTCCTGGGCCGCCGAGGAGGGGTGGAATCCCGGACGTTCCGACGTCCCCGCGTTCTTCGCGCAGGATCCCGGCGGCTTCTTCCTCGGGCGCGTGGACGGGGAGCCGGTCTCGGCCATCTCGGTCGTCAACTACAGCGATACGTACGCCTTCCTCGGCTTCTACCTCGTCCGCCCCGCGTTCCGGGGGCTCGGCCACGGCCTGACCACCTGGCGGGCCGCGCTCGCCCACGCCGGCGACCGGTCCGTCGGGCTCGACGGGGTGCCGGCGCAGCAGGACAACTACCGGCGCTCCGGCTTCACCACGGCGTACCGCACGGCGCGCTTCGTGGGCGAGGTCCCGGCGCCCGACCGCCCGGTGCCCGGGGTGGTGCCCGGCGAGCTGCTCGACCCGGCCGCCGTCGCCGCGTACGACAGCGCCTGCCACCACGCCGACCGGCCGGGCTTCCTCGCCAGGTGGCTCACCACGCCCGGGCACCGCGTCCTGGTCCGGGTCGTCGACGGCCGGCCCGCCGGGTACGGGGTCGTCCGCCCCGCGCGGGACGAGGCGCGGATCGGACCGCTGTTCGCCGACACCCCGGCGGACGCGGCGGCCCTGCTCGACGCGCTCGCCGCCGAGGCACGGGACTTCGGCGCGGCCCGGATCGCCGTCGACATGCCGGAGGCGAACCCGGCAGCGGCGCTTCTGGCGCTTGACCGGGGTCTGGAGCCGACGTTCGAGACGGCCCGGATGTACACGGGTCCGGTCCGGCCGGTGGCGCGGGAACGGGTCTTCGGCGTCACGACGCTCGAACTGGGCTGATCCCCCCGGGGAGTGGCCCGTCCCACCCCGGCCGCCGCGACCGTCGCCGGCCATCCGCCGCGGCACCCCCGCACCGTCTCCGCCCCGACTCCCCCGCGCCGTCTCCGCACCGCCCCCACCAGCGGAAACGTCGTCCGCTCCCTCGTACTCCGCGGCCGATCCCCCGCCCTTCTCCCCTCCCCTCCCCCTCTCCCCTCCCCCGGACCCCCGCCGCCCGGTGAGGGGTGACAAGGGTTTTCCCCGTATCGGGTTCACTCTCCCGTTCCCTACTGTCCTCCGCACCGGCAGATATCACCCCCCGAATACACCCTGACAGGTGCATGCGGAGGGTGATGTCCGCCGGGGACGGCCTTGACCCGGGCCGTCGCGCCGGTGGCGGCGCACGGACTTCCCCAAGTCCAGGGACCGACGGACAGCGACCCCACTTCGCACCGTGTGTCCCGCGCCGCCGCCACTGCTCCGCAGTTACGTCGTACTCGAAAGGGCCACACCTTGAACGGTTCCAGGCGGAGAGTCATATCCGTGGTCGCGAGCGCCGCGATCCTCGGCGCCGCTGCCACCACCGGGGCGTTCGCCGCCGCCCCGGGCGCTGCCAGCCCGAAGCCGGCTCCGGCTTCGCAGACGATGGGGGCGCTCCCGAGCGCCCCGGTCGAGAAGGTCATCGTCACCTACAAGAGCCAGGCCGCCGAGGCCGGTTCCAACACCGCCGCGAAGAGCGACACGGCCGAGAAGGCCGCGAAGACGGGCGAGAAGCTCTCCTTCGAGCGCCGCCTCGCCGGCGGTGGCGCCCTGGTCGACCTGGGCGACAGCGCCACCAAGCAGGACCTGACGGAGGTCATGGACGCGTTCCGCGCCGACCCGTCCGTCGCCTCGGTCGAGCCTGACATCCGTGCCTACGCGATGGCTGTCACGCCGAACGACACCGACTACGCCAAGCAGTGGGACCTCTTCGAGCCCACCGGCGGCATGAACGTTCCCGCGGCCTGGGACAAGACGACCGGCTCCGGCGTCACCGTCGCCGTCATCGACACCGGATACGCCGCCCACTCGGACCTGGCGACCAACGTCGTCGCCGGTTACGACTTCATCTCGACCTCCGCCGACGCCCGCGACGGCAACGGCCGTGACGCGGACGCCAAGGACGAGGGCGACTGGAACGCCACCGACGGCGAGTGCGGCACCGGCTCGCGCGCCTCCAACTCCTCCTGGCACGGCACCCACGTGGCCGGCACCATCGGCGCCGTCACGAACAACACCAAGGGCATCGCGGGTATCGCGTACAACGCGAAGATCCAGCCCGTGCGGGTGCTCGGCAAGTGCGGCGGCTCGTCCGCCGACATCGCCGACGCCATCACCTGGGCGTCCGGCGGCAGCGTGCCGGGTGTCCCGGCCAACGCCAACCCGGCCAAGGTCATCAACCTCAGCCTGGGCGGCGCCAGCTCCACCTGCCCGAGCGTCTACCAGACGGCCATCAACGGCGCCGTCCAGCGCGGTACCACCGTCGTCGTCGCCGCGGGCAACAGCAACGCCAACGCCTCCGGCTTCACCCCGGCGAACTGCTCGGGCGTCATCACCGTGGCGTCGACCAACCGCGCCGGCGCCCGGTCGTACTACTCCAACTACGGCACCATCGTGGACGTGGCCGCGCCCGGCGGCGAGACCCGCAACGCCACCGACACGCCCGGCACCGTCACCACCCCCGAGAACGGCATCTACTCCACGCTGAACTCGGGCACGACGACCCAGTCGGTCGAGAACTACAAGCCCTACCAGGGCACCTCGATGGCCGCGCCGCACATCGCCGGCCTCGCCGCGCTGCTCAAGTCGGCCAAGAGCACCCTCACCCCGGCCGAGATCGAGTCCGCGATCAAGACCAACGCCCGTCCGCTGCCGGGCACCTGCACCGGCGGCTGCGGCACCGGCATCGCCGACTCCGCGAAGACCGTGGACGCCGTCACCGGCACCACCACTCCGCCCACCGGCACCGTCTTCACCAACGCGACGAACGTGACGATCTCCGACAACACCACCGTGTCGTCCTCGATCGCCGTCACCGGCCGCACCGGCAACGCCCCCGCCGCCCTCAAGGTCGACGTGGACATCAAGCACACCTGGCGCGGGGACCTGGTCATCGACCTGATCGCCCCCGACGGCACCGTGCGCAACCTGAAGGCCTCCTCGTCCTCGGACAGCGCCGACAACGTCCTCGCGACGTACACGGTCGACGCCTCCAGCGAGGTCGCGAACGGCACCTGGAAGCTGCAGGTCCGCGATGTGGCCTCGGGTGACACCGGCTACATCGACTCGTGGAACCTCACCTTCTGATGTACCGCTGAACCCCTTCTGAACCACCCCCCACATCAGCATCATTGCTGGTCAGCGACGCGCTCGTGGTCTACACCACGGGCGCGTTCTGGCGCGTCCGGACGGAAGCGGCCGAGGGGGTCCCGTCCGAATGCCGGACACGAGGCCTGGACTCCACGTGTGGGCTCCGTATTCTCTGCCCACGGGGCTCACGGGCCGGGGGCCCGAGCGCCGGAGGTGGTGAACAGTGACGACAGCACCGCACCGCCCCCTGCGTCCCGCCGGCACAGGGGGACCGCCGGCGCCGGTCGGCCGGGAGGAACTCCTCGCCCGGCTCGAACGCGTCCTGCATACGCGGGGCCGCGCCCTGCTCACCGGGCCCGCGGGGGTCGGCAAGACCGAGCTCGCGCTCGCCGAGGCGGGCCGCGCGGAGGCGCGCGGCGAGACCGTCCTGTGGCTCGCGACCCTGCCGTCCGACCGCGAGATACCCGGAGCCGCGGCCGCCGCGCTCGTCGCCTCCGTGGCGGCGACGGTGACCTGGCCGGCACCCGGCACGCCCGTGGCCGATCCGTCCACCTCTGACCCGCACCGCCTCGACGCACCTCCGTCCCCCGCTGGGTCGGTCCCGGCAGCACGGTCGTCCACCGCGGGAACCACCTCTGCCGGGCGGTCGGCCGCGGCGGGAACCACTGCTGCCGGGCGGTCGACGCCCGCAGGGCCGTCCCACTCGGGGCGGTCGACCCCCGCCGGACCGGCTTCCTCAGGGCACTCGGCCGCCGCCGGACCGTCCCACTCGCGGCGGTCGTCCGCCGGACAGTTCGCGCCCGGTGTGCTCGCCTCCGGGGTCTTCGACGAGCTGCCCGGCCCCCAGCGCACCGCCGTCGCCATGCTCTGCCGCGAGGCGCCGATCGACGCGGGCGGCTGGGACCCGATCGCCCTGCGCCTCGGCATCGCCCGGATCCTGCGGGCCCTCGCCTCCCCCGGCCCCGTCCTGCTCGTCGTCGACGGGGTGCAGCACATCGACGCCGACAGCGCGGACCTGCTGCGCTTCGCGCTCCATCTGGCACCACCCGCGCTGCGCGTGGTCGCCGTCGAGACGCCGGAACCGTACGGCGAGGCGCACGAGCCGGACCGCGGGGCCTTCCGCCCCGAGGACCCGCACGCCGCGCGCCTCTGGGTGCCGTCCGAGGCGGACGTCCTGCTCGTCCCCCCGCTGCACGCCGACGAGATCGCCGAACTCCTCATCCACCACCGGCTGCCCTCCCGGATGGCCGGCCGCATCCACCGGGCCAGCGGCGGCAATCCGCGGCTCGCGCTCGCCGTGGGCCGTTCGCTCGCCGACGCCCGCACCCCCGTGCACCACGCCGAGGCCCTCACGCTCTCCGGGCGCGCCCGCGACCTGGCCCGCCAGCTCCTGGGCGCCGCGCCCCTCCCCGTACGCGAGACGCTGCTGCTCGCGGCGCTGGCGCTGCGCCCCTCGGCGACCCTGGTCCGCCGGGCCGGCCGGCCCACCGCGGAGGCGGACCTGGCGGCGGCCGAGCGGGCCGATCTGGTGTCGCTCGCCGAGGACGGTTCGGTGACCTTCACCGCCGGACTGCTGCCGTCGACCCTGGTGCACGACGCCTGCTGGGCGGCGCGCAGCGCCGGGCACGCGGCCCTCGCCGAGGTCGTCGACGACCCGGTGGAGGCGGTACGCCACCGGGCGCTCGCGACCGACATCCCCGACGAGGAGCTCGCCGCCGAGGTCGCGGCCGCCGCCGACCTGGCCCGAGCGCGCGGGAACAGCGCGCTCGCCGCCGAACTGGCCATGCTCGCCGCCGAGTCGACGCCCGGCCGGCACGGTACGCGACGGATCGCCCGGCTCGTCCACGCCGCCGAGGAGGCGGCCCGGGCGGCCCGCGCCGACCTCGCGATCCGGGCCGCCACCGACCTCCTCGCCCGGGACGCCGCACCCGCCGACCGGGTCAGGGCGCGCCTCGCCGTCCTCGACACGGCCGGCCAGGGTCTCACCGGGCTCGACGAGATGTACGTGCACGCCATGGAGGACTCGGAGGGGGACACCGCGCTGCGGGCCGCCGTCCAGCTCCGGCTCGCCGTCAAGTACGTGCTCGCGGACGGCGATCCGGAGCGCTCGCGGACGGCCGCCGCCGAATCGGCCGCGCTGGCCGCCTCGATGGGTGATCCGCGCACGGCGGCGCAGGCGCTGACCGTGCAGGCGCGGATGGAGCGGGCGCTCGGCTCGCCGGACGCGGAGTCCGTGCTCGCCCAGGCACGCGCCCTGGAGCTGGCCGAGCGTCCGCTCGGAATCCGTAACGCCGCCCAGATCCTGACGATCCGTCACGCGCTCTTCGACGGGCGGCCGGCGGACGCCCGTGACGAGCTGGGCGCCCTCCTCCCGCTGGTGCAGCGGCGCGGATCGGTCGAGGACGCCATCGAACTCTTCAGCACCCTCGCCGAGATCGAGTCCCGGATCGGCCCGTGCGCGGCGGCCATCGCACACGCCGGGCAGTCCCTCGCCCTGACCCTGGAGGCGGGCCTCTCCCCCGGTCCCGCCTGGTACGCGCTGGCGCTCGCGGAGACGGCGGGCGGCAGCTTCGCGCGGGCCGCGAGCTACGCCCGCCGCAGCGTCCAGGCCTCGGAGGAGGAGGGCGACCGGGTCTTCCTCTCGCGCAGCCGGTACGCGCTCGGCCGCGTCCAGCTCGTCAACGGTGACGTGGCGGCCGCCCTGGAGACGCTGCGGCGTGTGCAGGCAGACGAGCGGGCCCAGTCGACCGTGGATCCGTCGATGCTGCGCTGGCACGAGGAGCTGGCCGAGGCGCTGCTCGCCAACGACGCCGGCGACGAGGCCCTCGCGCTCCTCGCGGAGGTACGGCCGGTGGCGGAGCGCCTCGGGCGCGGCACCGTGCTCCTCGGCTGCGACCGGGTGCACGCCCTCTGCCTGGCGGCGGAGGGGCGGACGGACGCGGCGGCCGAGCTGCTCACGGGGACGGCCGAGCGCTTCGGCCGCGCCGGGCTGCCGCTGGAGCGGGGCCGGGCGCTGATCGCGCTGGCCCGGGTGGAGCGCCGCAGACGGCGCAGGTCGGCGGCGCAGAGCGCCCTGCACGAGGCCGCGTCGGTGTTCGAGAGGGCCGGCGCTGCGCCGTGGCTGGCCCTGGCCTGCGAGACCCCGGCGGGCGCGGCGGGCGAGAGCTCCGGCGGCGGCTCGGGCGGCGAGGAGGCGCTGCCCGCGCTCTCCACGCTCACGGAGGCGGAGCTGCGGCTCGCCCGTCTTGTGGGCCAGGGCGCGAGCAACCAGGAGGCGGCGGCGAAGCTGTACCTGAGCGTGAAGACGGTGGAGGCCCGGCTGACCCGGATCTACCAGAAGCTCGACGTCCGCTCGCGCGCCCAGCTGGCTACGGCGCTCAGGCCGTAGGTGACATGAACACCGGCGCTCAGACCGTCAGGCTCGGGACCGTGACATGGACACCGGCGCTCAGACCGTGAACGGCCGCTGGCTCAGGAAGCCCGGGTCCGGGGCGCCGGTCAGGTACAGGTTCGGGCTCTGACTCGGAGGCAGCCGGCGCTGGATCGCCCGGTGGAAGTCGCGGTAACCACCCCGGAACGCGCCCTCGTCCCACACCTGGAGCAGGGCCCCGGTGAAGGCTCCGTTGACGTCGCCGTCGGCGGCGGTCTGGTTGTCCTGGCAGGCCGAGACGAGCAGGGCGTCGTGGTCCGTCCCGTCGGCGGCCGCGTCCTTGGCGAGCGAGCGCCGCAGCTCGTCCAGGAAGGCCCGGTCGCGCTCGTACAGCTCTCGCTGCTGCGGCTCGGGCAGATAGCGGCCCCGTCCGTCGTCCGTGACGCCGGGGATCTCGATGCTGCTGCCGCTGTGGCAGCAGTCGAGGAGGGCGACGATCCGTACGTCGTCGGCGAAGGCGCGGAAGGCCCGCTGCACCTCGTCGTCGAGGAACTGGCGGTCGTAGAGGACCAGGGTCTCGTCGAGGGCGTCCGGCTCGGCGTCGGTCCCGGTCTCGTCGGTCCCGGTCTCGTCGGGCACCTGTCCGCCGTGGCCCGAGTAGGTGAAGAGCAGGATGTCGCCGGTCCCGAGCCGCGCCGCGGCCTCGCCGAGGGCGGAGGTGACGTTGGCGACGGTGCCGTCCGGGGTGAGCAGGACGGTGGTCTCGAACCCCGCGGTGCGGGCGATGCGGGCCATGTCGTGGGCGTCGTTCTCGCAGGCGATCAGGGTGCCCGCCCAGCCCTCGTAACGGGCGGGGTCGACCTCGTTGAGACCGACGTGCAGGGAGAGTCCGGTGGCCATGGGGTGCCTCCTCGTACGGAGGGGAGGGGGATGCCGGGGCGACTGCCGGGGCGGCTGATCGAGTGGCCTGCCGTCCGGCGCCGAGCGCGACCCTCTCCACGCGGTACTTACATCGTATGAACCCTTCCGATCCCCCGCCCGCCCCCGCCTCCGGCGACCCGTCCGCCGGCACCCCCTCCTCGGGTGCCCGTCCCACCGGCGCCCCGTCCGCCGGCCCCGGCCCTCGCGGCGACGCGCTCGTCGACCGCACCGGATACGACGAGGCCTTCCTCGGCCCCGTCGTACCGCTCCCGCTGCCGGCCCGCGGCACGGTCGCGACGGTGATCCTGCCGTACACGCACTTCACCGTCGTCTTCCGGCCGGACCGGCGGCTCGCCGCCTCGACCGCGGTGTGCATCGAGGGGCGGGAGCTCCAGGAGGACGTCCCCCGGGACGACGTCTGGGAGTTCGACCCCCGGCTGCCCGAGGAACACCAGGCCGGCGACGCGGTCTACCGGAACAACAGTCTCGACCGCGGCCATCTCGTGCGCCGCCTCGACCCGGTGTGGGGAACGCCGGCGGTGGCGGCGCGGGCCAATACCGACACGTTCCACTTCACCAACGCCGCGCCGCAGGCGGACGTCTTCAACCAGGGCAAGCAGCTCTGGCAGGGCCTGGAGAACTACCTCCTCGACCACGCGGCGGAGTTCGACCGGAAGCTGACCGTGCTCACGGGGCCGGTGCTCCACGACTCCGACCCGCCGTACCGGGGGATCCAGGTGCCGCTGCGCTTCTGGAAGGTGGCCGCGTTCCTCCAGGACGGGGTGCTCGCCTCCGCCGCGTACGTCCTCGACCAGAGTCCCGACCTGAGCCGGGACGCCGAGCGCGCGCTCGCGGGGGCGACGGCGGGCGCGCCGCCGCCGCTGGGTCCCTTCCGCACGTACCAGGTGCCGGTGGCGGACATCGCCGAGATCACGGAGCTGGAGTTCGGGCCGCTGCCGGACGTGGACGTGCTGCCGCCGGCGCGCGGGCCGGAGGACCGCTGGCGGCGCCTCGAGTCGTACGGGGACATCGTGCTGCACCCGTGACCCCGGTTCACGTGCCGCACGAACCCCTGCGCGGCTGTTCTCCCGCCCGCCCCGACCAGCGATTGCGACCGGTACCGCCCGGTGAAACGATGAGGAGGACCAGCCAGTTCGCCGGACAGGTGCGGTATGCCGCTCACCGAGACGGAGTGGGGGCTCGTCGCCAGTTGGGTACGGGCCCATCTCCTGGACACACCGGAGCCACGGGAAGGTCTGCTGCGCGCGGGGCTGCCCGCCGATTTCGTCCAGGACCTGCCGCTCACCCCTGACCCCGACCGCAACGCCCTGCTCGTGGTCGGGGCGGCCCGCCGGGACATCGCCCACCAGCGCCGGCTGCTCGCGGTCCTCTCCGGGCTCGACGCGCTGGCCGCGATCGACGATCCGCACGCCTTCGAGCAGGGCGCGGAGGCCCGGAACCTCCTCACCCGGCTCCGGGAGGACGAGCGGCTCGACCGCTCCCCGCAGGACCCGTTCCACAGCCTGCTCCTGAAGCACGGCACGGAGGCCTTCCTCGACCGGTCGGAGCTGCGCGAGAAGCTCCGGGGCTTCCTGGCCGACCCGGAGCAGACGGTCCTGGTCGTCGACGGCCCCCCGGACAGCGGCCGCTCCTACACGTACGAGCTCATCCGCCATCTCGGCCAGCACTGCGGCTTCCGGCCGGTACGGGTCACCCTGTCCCGCACGTCGACGGCGGCCCGGCTCATGGAGCGCCTCGCCGCCTTCGTCGCGCGTCCCGGAGTCGAGGCCGACGCCGTCTCGTTGAACCCGACACGGTTGAACGATCCACTGCCCTCGTACGAGGACGCCGCTCACCGGATCGTCGGGCGGGCGACCGCCGCCGAGGAGAGCTTCTGGCTCGTCCTCGACGACTGCGACCGGCTCGACCCCAACTCGGACGTGTGGGACTGCATCGGCGTCCTCGCCCGGGCGGTCTACGAGCACACTCCGGTACGGAAGGAGACCGTGCCGCGCCTGGTCCTCCTCGGCTACTCGACGGCGATGCGCCAACTCCCGTACGAGATTCGGAAGAACGAGTGCCGTGACACCACACGCCTGCTGGACGAGGGGGATGTCCGGGCCTTCTTCCGGGAGTTCTTCGGCGAGTTCGCCGCCGCGTCGCCGGGCTCCCCTGCCGCACCCGGCTCCCCGCACGAGTCGGCCGAGCCCACCGACGACATCGTCCGCGACCTCACCGAGACGGCCGTGTCCGAGGTCCTGTGCGCCGTCGACCGCCCCGGGGCGGAGGACAGTTACATGCGCCGGTTGTGCACGGCCGTGGAGGATGTCGTACGGCTCCACCGGGCGTTCCCCCCGCTGCCGCCCTCGCCGGCACCCGGGGATGCCGGCCATCAGCTGCGCGACGCGCTGCGCACGAGCCTCGCGGCGCCTGTTCCCGCCCTGCCCGGCCTGCGCAGGTCCTACCGCGAAGCAGCCTGTCTGCTGCAGGAGTTCGACCCTGCGATGCTGCGGCTCCCCGGCGAGGAACTGTCCACGGGACGGGCGGTCCTGGAGCTCGTCGACGACTGCGCGGCCCTGCCCTCGCCCGATGCCACGGTCTGGACGCTGACGCCCGAGATCCGCGAGACGACCCTCGCGGGCCTCGCGGGACCCGAAGCCGCGCTGCGCGCCCTGCGGAGCAACATCGGGCTGCGCCCCGAGGGCCCCGGCCCTGAGCGCACCGCCCTCGCCCTGCTCACCGGCGCGAGCCCCCTCGACGGCGCCGGCGGCGCCGACGCCGACGTCCTCTGCGACACCCTCCAGGCCGTCCTCTGGCTCAGCCGGGTCCCCGGCGTCACCGGTCTGCCCGCCGTCGACGACGTCCAACACCGTCTGGAGGAGGCCCGACTGCTCCAGCCGATGCACCGACTCCTCCAGGGGACCTTCCACGGCCGCGCCGCCGAACTCGACTCCCTGCGCACCTATCTCGCGCTTCCCGAGGAGCCGGCGGAACCCCCCGTCCTCATCCACGGCGTCGGCGGCATCGGCAAGAGCATGCTGCTCGCCAGGTTCCTCGTCGACGCGCTGACCGCCGCCGCCCCCTCCCGATTCCCCTTCGCCTACCTCGACTTCGAGCGTCCCACGCTCTCCATCCACGAACCGGCCACCATCATCGCTGAGATGGCGCGGCAGCTCGGCATCCAGCACCCCGGACACCGCGCCGCCTTCGACGCCCTCGCGGACGAGTGCGAGCGGACGGCGGCGGTCCAGCGCGGCGAACGCAACGAACTCGACGAGCTCCACCTGCTCTCCACCACGCGGGCGACGATCGGTCGTGACTACTCGGCGGACTTCCACGCCCGGGCGAGCGCCCGCGAGCAGGAGCTCGCCCGCCGGGTGGCGGCCCTCGTCGCCGAGGCCGTCCGGCCCCCGCCGGGCGGGTCGGCCCCGCCCCTCCTGATCGTCATGGACTCCTTCGAGGAGGCCCAGTACCGGGGTTCGCCGGTGATGGGCCGTATGTGGGCGATCTGGACGGCGCTGCGCGCCGCGTACTCGCGCCTGCGCTTCGTCGTCGCCGGCCGCGCGCCCGTCGACCACCCGGCGCGCGTCCTCACCCCCCGGACGATGGAGCTCACCGAGCTGGACCCGGAGGCCTCCGTCGACCTGCTGATGTCGTCAGGGGTCGAGGACGAGACGGTCGCCGAGAGCCTCGTCGACCGGATCGGCGGCCATCCGCTCAGCCTCAAGCTGGCCGCCCGTACGGCTGTCGCCCTGGGCGGCGGCTCCGCCTCCCTCGGCGAGCTGCTGCGCGGACTCCCGTACCGGCGGCGCTACTTCGACCGGCAGGTCGACCAGATGCTCATCCAGGGCACGCTGTACGACCGTATCCTCAAGCACATCGCGGAGGACGACGTCCGGGCCCTGGTCCAGGCCGGCCTCGCGCTCCGCTTCATCACCCCCGACCTCGTCCGGCACGTCCTGGCCGGACCGGCCGGGCTCCGGGTCGACACCCCGGCGGAGGCCCGCCGCCTCTACGGGCTGCTCACCTCGCGGGTCGACCTGATGGAGCCGGCCGGCCCGGGGGCCATCCGGCACCGGACCGACCTGCGGGCCATCATGCTCCGCCTGTCGGACCGCGCGCGGACCGATCTGATGCGGGCCGTCGACCGGAGCGCCGTCGCGTACTACACGGTCCGCGAGGGGCCGAAGGACCGCGCGGAGGAGATCTACCACCGGCTCCGGCTCGGCGAGAACCCCCGTACCGTGGAGGCACGTTGGCAGACGGGCGTCGCGGCCCACCTGGGCGGCACGACCCACCGCGAGATGCCGGACCGGTCGGCCGCCTTCCTCCTCGGCCTGATCGGCGGGCACGTCCCCGACCAGATCATGACCGGGGCCGACCAGGCGGACTGGGAGCGGATCGCCGCGCGCGAGGTCGAGGACCTGCTCACCCAGGGGTACGTGGAGGCCGCGGCACAGCGGCTGTCCGAACGGCGCCCGTGGACACCGTGCAGCCGGCTCCACGCACTGCTCGCGGAGACCCTCGCCCGCTCGGGGCGGGGCAAGGAGGCGCGCGAGGGTGCCGAGCGGGCCGTCGACGAGGCGGCGCGGGCGGGCTGCGCGGAGACCCAGCTCGAACTGCTCCAGCTGTCGGCGCGGCTCGCGCAGGACGCCGGAGACTTCGCCGACGCGGACCGCGACCTCCAGGAGGCCGAGGAGATCGCCGCCGGCCTCGGCCTGCGGTACGAGTCCCTGGGCGTCCTGGTGGCGCGGTCCCGGCTCGCGGCCCTGGCGGACGGTGACGCCGCTCCCGCGGAGGCACGGCTCGCCCGCACCCTGCGCGGGATGCCCGACGCCGAGCTGGCCCGGCAGCCGTCCCTGGCCCGCACGGCGGCCGCCACGGCCTGCCGGGCGGATCCCCAGCTCCTGGAGCACACGCTGCGGCTCGTGGGACTCCCGGCGGACGAGGACGCCGTCGTGGGCGAACTGGCCCACTGGATCGACACGACGATGACCGACGAGCCCCGCCTGCGCGAGCCGCTGGCCCGCATCCTGGACGCGGCGGCCGGCGAACCCCCGCACGCGGGGACGGCGACGGGCGGGCTCCGCATGGGGCACGAGCGGATCGAATGGGCCCTGCGGGAGGCGCGGCGGCGCGGCACCCTTGACAGCGTCGCCCGGCAGGCGCTCGCGCTCCGCGACGGCAGCGGCGACCTGCTCCTGGGCGTCGCCTCCGCCATGGACGCGGGACCGGGCCCGCCCGGCCCCACCCCCCACAGCCCCGCCCCACCCCCTCCCTACGCACCCTCTCCCGACGGCCCTTCCCCTCCCCCGCCCCCGCCCGGACGGACCGTTCCCGGCCGCCCCCTCCCCGACGCCGCGACGGGCTCCTGGGCGATTCCCCGCGCGGCCGCACGTCCCCGGCGCGGCAGCGTCGGCCTGTGGACGCAGCCGCCGCCCGACGCCGCCGGGGCCGCGCTCCGCAAGGAGCCGTTCCTGCCCCAGGACGAGCTCGTCCGGGTCCGCAACGCCGCGATGGAGGCGGGGCTCGCCGACCGGGCGCTGCGCCCCGCGCTGCTCAAGGGGATCCCGGCGCACTTCACGGCCACCCTGCAACAGCTGAGCGACCCCCTGCACCAGACCCACGCCGACCTGAACGCGATGAACCAGGTCGAGCGCCTCATCGACGGCCTGGTCCCGCTGGAGATCTGGCTGCACAACGCCATCGAGCACACCCACGAGCGGGGCCCGCGCGCCGTCCTGCAGGGCGCCCTCGACACCGTGGCCCGGGAGATCACCGGCGAGGCGGCCCTCCCGGCGGACATGATGCCCGGGGAGCTCAAGGAGGAGATCGTCCTCCAGGACGACACCGTGCCGTACGAGTTCCTCCACGGCGGCATCCGGGCCGGCGCCTCCGTCGCCCTGCTGAGGATCCCGCCGTACGAGTCGGGGGCCCCGCTCCTCCCTTCGTACCCGCACGGCGGCACGGGGTGGATGGTCGCGCCCGGGTTGCTGATCACCAACCACCATGTGGTGATGGCCCGTTCGTGGGAGTCGGGGGTCCGGCCGTTCGTGAGCGACGAGGACCTTCGGCTCCAGGCGCTGATGTCCCGCTCGCGCTTCGACTTCGTCGAGAACGCATCGGCCTCGCCCGAGGTGACCGCCGGTGAACTCGCCGCCTGGGACGAGGCGCTCGACTACGCCATCGTGCGCCTGGCCGCCGAACAGGCGCCGAGGCCGACGCTCAAGGTCGCCACCCGGCCGCTGCTCGTCCGGGAACGCCAGCGCGTCCCGGTCAACATCATCCAGCACCCGGGCGGTCTGCCGAAGCGGGTCGCCCTGCGCAACAACCTGGTCTACCGGGCGGACGAGCGCGACATCCTGTACTTCACCGACACGCGCGGCGGCTCGTCCGGCTCCCCCGTCTGCCTCGACGACTGGACGGTCGTGGGACTGCACCGGGGAACTCAGAAGGTGGACGAGGTCGAGTTCCAGGGCGGGAAGACGCAGTTCGTGAACGTCGGCACCCAGATGAGCAGCATCATGGCCCATCTGCGGGAGTCACGACCTGACTTGTACGACGAGATCGTGGCCGGTCAGTCGGGGCGGCCCGCCCCGACGGCACGGACGCACGGGTAGCCGAGGTGAGTGACCATGGCGAACGGAGCACGGAGCGGAGCACGAAGCGGGGCGCTGGGCGGGTCGCCGGTCGCGACCGGGCCCGAGCAGATCTTCGGGGACCTGCGGGAGGTCGCCGCACGTGTCCGGGCGGATCTGGAGGCGGAGATCGCCGAGTCGTCACTGGAACTCCCCGCCGCCGTGGCGCCCGCGGCCGAGATCTCCCGCTTCGCGCGTGACGAGCGGGCGCGGGTCCTGGAGGCCGGGGCCAGCGGGCTGGAGAAGCTGGCGGCGCACCGCGAGGACGAGATCGAGGAGGACGAGGCCTTCGGTGTGGAGGCGATCGTCCTCCTCCAGGGTCGTCCCGCGATCCTGGTCCAGCGCCAGGACTTCGCGTCGCAGCGGGACGAGTGGGCGGTCCTCGACGGACACCGGGCCGCCATCCGGGAGTCCTTGGCCCGGGTCGGCCGGATCGAGGTCACCGGCCATCCCAGCCTGGACTGGATCGGCACGGGCTTCCTCGTCGGACCACGCGCGGTGATGACGAACCGTCATGTTGCGGCGGAGTTCAGCCGGTTCGAGGCCGACCGAGACCGATGGTCGTTCGCCTTCGGGATGTCGGCGCGGGTGGACCCGGCGGAGGAGCTCCCTCTGGCCGACGCCGGGGACGTGGACCCGGCCGCGCCTCCGGCTCCGCCCTCCGCCACGTACGAGATCACGGAGATCATCGGCATCCATCCGGACGTCGACATGGCCCTGTTGCGGATCGAGCCCGCGGTCTCCGACGGGCTGCCCACCCCGCTCGCGGTCGCCGCCGACGCCCCCGCGAGCCTGCCGGGCCGCCCGGTGTACGTGATCGGCTACCCGGCCTGGGACGGGCGGCGCAACGAACCCGAGTCGATGAGCCGGATCTTCATGGACGTGTACAACGTGAAACGGCTCCAGCCGGGCGCGGCCACCGAGTTCACCCCCGGCAGCCTCGTGATGAAGCACGACTGCTCGACGCTGGGCGGCAACAGCGGTTCCCCGGTCTTCGACCTCACCGACCACCGCGTGCTGGGCCTGCACTTCGGCGGCCGCTACCGCAGCGGGAACCTCGCGGTCCCGCTGTGGGAGCTGGTCGACGACCCCCTGCTCGCGCGGGCGGAGGTCAACTGGGTCTAGGGACTGTCGTCCTAGGAGGCGCTCTTCACGACGGCGTACAGCCCGCGGACGGTGCTCCCGTCCGGCCGCAGCCACTCGGCGGTGACGCCCCCGAGCTCCGGGGCGCCGTCCGAGTCGCCAGAGTCGCCCGCTCGCAGCACGCGCTGCACGCACAAGGCCAGTTGACCGCTCTCACCAGCGGACGTCCGCACGACCACCTCGGTGTGGTCGGCGGCGTCCGCGACCCGTACGAGCTCCGCCTCGCCGCCCGCACCCTCCGCGGTGCCCCCGGCGAGGAAGGCGGAGACGGTGAGGTCGGGCGTGTCGTTCACGGACTGGGCCTGCGCCACCGCGCTCCCCCGCACCAGGGCGTACAACTGCGCGACGAGCACGGGGTCGTGGGCGCCGTCGTAGATCCAGCGCGTGCCCAGGACGCCGTGCTCGGACGTACCGATGAGGGCATGGTCGGCACCCGCCAGCGGGGCGTCGCGGTAGGTCATGGGCACCAGGTACGCGGCGGCCCCCTCCTCCGTCCCGTCGGTCACCACCATGAACTCGATCCCGACCTCGCCGGCCGGGTCGTCGAGCCGGAACCCGCCGGCCCTGGCCGGGCTCGGCCCGCCCTCCCGGCCGGTGTACCAGTCACGGGTGGGCAGCCACGAGGCGAGCAGCTCCAGCTTGGTGGGCTGCATCGTGGTGTGGTGGATGACGGCCATCGTGCGACTCTTCCTCTCGACCGGGCGAACTCACAGGCCAACGGAACCTAACAGACGGCTCCCAGGTCGCCGTGCGGGCCCGCGCCGCCGGACCTAGCCTGGGAGGTGGAGTGTCGTCCCCGGCCGCCAGGAGGCCCGCCGTGAGGTACTCATCCAGCCGTCGGCGGCGCGTCTGTGCCGGTGCCGCGGCCCTCGGGATCTTCGCGGCCCCGCTGAGCGCGGGCGCGGCCGTCGCCACCGAGCCCCCGGGCCCCGCCGCTTTCGTGACGTCCTCCGCGGCCGCCCCTTCGGCGGAGAGCGACTTCCCGGAGCTCACCCCGGCCGTCGCCGCCGAACTGGACAAGGCGATCCAGGACGTGAGGCGGGACGCGAACGTGCCGGGCGTCATGGTCGCCCTGTCGGCGCCTGGCAAGGGCACGTACATCCGGTCCTTCGGCGAGGCGGACACGGAGACCGGCGCGGCCATGAGTCCCGGCCTCTACATGCGGATCGGCAGCGAGACCAAGACGTTCACGGTGACCGCCGTGCTCGAACTGGTCGACGAGGGCAAGGTCGGCCTCGACGACCCGATCTCCGACTACGTCGACGGCGTGCCGAACGGCGACAAGATCACGCTGCGCCACCTCGCGGCCATGCGCAGCGGACTCTTCAACTACACGGCGGACGAGGACTTCTACAAGGCCCTCACCACGAACCCCGACCGCCCCTTCACACCGCGGCAGTTGCTGGACTACGCGTTCGACCACCCGGTGGAGTTCCAGCCGGGCGAGGAGTTCCAGTACTCCAACACGAACACGGTCCTGCTCGGTCTCGTCGTCGAGAAGGCCGGAGGCATGCCGCTGCACGAGTACGTCCAGAAGAAGGTCGTCGAGCCGGCGGGCCTGCGGCACACCGTCTTCCCGACGGACGCCGCCTTCCCCAGGCCGCACGCCCATGGCTACACCGAGCAGACCGCGTCCGGCGAGATCGAGGACGCCACCGACTGGAACCCCTCCTGGGGCTGGGCGGCCGGCGCGATGATCTCGAACCTCCAGGACATGCGCACCTGGGCCAAGACCGTCGCCACGGGCACGCTGCTCACCGCCGAGACGCAGGCCGAACGCGTCAGGGTCTATCCGACGTCCACCGGCGGCGACGGGTACGGACTCGGCATCTTCAACATCCAGGGCTGGATCGGCCACAACGGCTCCCTGCCGGGATACCAGTCGCTGACGATCTACCTGCCCGAGGCGGAGGCGACCCTCGTCGTGCTCCTGAACACCGACGTCACGAAGGACGGGGTCGCGCCCAGCACCCTCTTCGGGAAGGCCGTCACCGGCGTCGTGACCCCGGACCACGTCTACGACATCCCGCTCCCGGCGTCTCCGCCGAGCCCGGAATCCCCGTCGAGCCCGTAGTACCCCTGCACGACGGCCCGGACTTCGTCGAGCAGCGCGGGGCCGTCCTGCGGCACGGGCGGCTTCCCGCTCGCCGGCCTGATGTCCAGGAGCTGTTCGCCGGAGAGGGCGAACACCACCCGCCGCAGCCCCGCGAGGCGGATGACGGGCTCACACATCCCGCAGGGCTCGCAGCTGGTGTACATCGTGGTCTCCGCCGCCGTCGCCGCGTCCAGCTCGCGCGCGGCCCAGCGCGCCAGCTTGAGCTCCGGGTGCGCGGTGATGTCCCGTTCCGTGAGGGTGGTGTTGTACTCCTCCGCGAGGACCGTCCCGTCCGGTGCCGCGAGCAGCGAGCCGAAGGGCGGGTCGCCGCCGTCCTTCGCCTTGGCCGCGAGGGCGATGGCCCGGCGAAGGAGGATGTGGTCGTCGTGCGTGATCACGCGAGGGCTCCGTTCAGTGGTGGGGGGCGTCAGCGGTGGTCAGGGACGCCGGCGGTGGGAGAGTGGTCACTCGTGGGAGAGGGACAGGTGTCCGGCCACGGCGGCGAGGGCCTGCCAGGCCTTCTCCGGGTGGTGCGTCTCGCTCGGTTCCCCGGTGTACGGGTCGAGGACGACGGATTCGGCGCCGAGCAGCCGCAGTTGGTCGAGGTCGTCGAGGATCTGGTCGATCGTGCCGTGCCCCGCGATCCGATCCGCCCCGGTGACCGGCGCCGTGGTGACCTGGAGGGCGATCCGAGGAGCCAAGGCGGGCACGGGGAGCCGCAGTTCGGCCGCGGCGGCCGCCAGCCGGTCGGCGCCCTCGCGCAGCCACGGCACGGTCCGGCGCAGCGGGTGCCACGCGTCCCCGAGCCGTACGGCCCGAAGCATTCCCGCGTCGCTGTTGCCGCCCACCCACACCGGGATCCGGCGGCGCCCGTAGTCCGCGGTGTTCGCCCACGCCTCCCGGACGCCCCGCAGGTGGTCGTCGGTCAGTCGGCCGCGGCGCTCGAAGGGGATGCCGAGGGCGGCGAACTCCTGCCGCGCCCAGCCCACCCCGACGCCGAGTACCAGCCGGCCGCCGCTCAACGCGTCCAGGTTGGCCGCCATCCGGGCGGTCAGCAGGGGATGGCGGTAGGGCGCGACGAGCACCGTCGTGCCGAGCCGGATCCGGGTGGTGAGGCCGGCCAGCCAGGAGAGGGTGGTGAACGGTTCGTAGAAGGGTGCCGGGTAGCGCTCGGCGACGTCGGGGGTGACGGCGATGTGGTCCGAGACCATCAGCAGGTCATAGCCCAGGCCCTCCACCGTCCGGGCACCCGCGCGCAGGACTCCGGGGTCGGTTCCGGGCCCGAAGTTGAGGATGTTGACTCCGATCTTCACGGGATCGAGGCTAGTCCGGCCCCAGGGGCCCGCTGAAGGGCTTCCCGCCTGTTCCAGGGCCCTTCTGCCGTGGATCCGCCCGTATTCTGGGCGGATGACCGAGACTCTCGACGCGACCGACTGGGCGATCCTGACGGAGGTCCGGAAGGACGGCCGGATCGCGTACACGGAGTTGGCGCGCCGGGTGAACCTGAGCGCGTCCGCGACCAAGGAGCGGATCCGGCGCCTGGAGGCCGCCGAGGTGATCACGGGGTTCCGGGCGGAGGTCGACCTGGAGCGGACCGGCTACCCGGTGCTCGCGGTGGTCCGGCTGAAGTACCCGGGGACCCGGCACGAGCCGCTGCGCCGGCTGCTCGGTGAGCGCTCGGAGTACCTGGAGTGCCTGCGGACCACCGGGGACGACTGCTACGTGCTGAAGGTGGCGGCCACGTCGATGTCCCATCTGGAGGAGCTCGTCGACGCGCTGGCGCAGTTCGGGAGCACGACCACGAGCCTCGTCCTCAGCGAGACGCTGCCGCTCCGCGGCCCGGGCGAGCCGCGCACGCCCGCGCGCCCGGCTCGCTGAGGGATCCTCCACCCACTCGCCGAGACTCCCGCCCATCCACAGGGGGGCGCGCGACCCGCCCATGTGCGCCCTCCGATTCCGACCGCGCGCTCCGCCGAACAGGGCGATCGGCGCTGGGGCCCCGCTCACCAAGATCAATAGCCTGACGTCCGGCGCGTGACCTCGCGTCTGTCGGACACGACGAGAACCTCGGCGGCTTCGTACGGACCGAGTCCTCCTGCGGCACCTGAGCACGGCCGTCGAGGTCCGCGCGCCCCACCCGAGCGGAGCGGAGGGGCGCGCGGATCGGGCGAATCGCAGGGGTACGCAGATCACGGAGATCACGGGGATCACGGGGATCACGGAGAGACCGTGGCGGCCGGGGGCGTCCACCGCCGTGTGCGGGACGGTCCGGTGGACAGGCCGTAGTCCTTCCTGAGGTGTTCGGGGACGGCGTAGTGCATGACGCGTCCGCGCGTGAGGGACGACAGTTCGAGGACCGTGGTGAGGTGGCCGAGGCGGTCCAGGGCCCACGCGCCGAGCGGGGAGCGGTCCTCGATGGTCTCCAGGACGCCGAGGAGGTGGGGGACGGCCTTCACGAGGGTGTCCCAGCGCGTGCGGGGGACGTCCAGCCAGTCGGCGCTGGTGTCGCCCACGAGGTAGCGGATGAGGGCGGAGACGACCGGATCGAAGAGGGTGCCGGGCACCACCTCCTCGTAGAGGTCGATGAGTTGGCGGGTCAGATGGACACCCTCCGGGGAGGGGCCCATGTGGCGGATCATGTACCGGTCGAGGAAGTCGCGAGCCTCGTCGAGGGACGTGGGCACGGCGTCCTGGTCGACGCCCAGCATGGCGCCGACCACGCGCCAGGCGTAGTAGTAGGCGTCCGCCCCTTCGGAGGTCATGTGGATGCCGAGGCGGTGCAGGCTGTCGAGGACGAGCAGCGAGAAGAACATCTGCCCGCCGATCATGTCCTCCTGGCAGATCGGCACCCCCGCCGTCTTACTGTCCCAGCGGTCCTCGCGCCCGAGGTGATGGCGGATCGAGGCATGCAGAAGGCGGACCTTCTGCGCGGCCGGGATGAAGCGGCTGCCCGCCTCGAAGGCGTCCGGCCGCATCAGGTAGACGGTGAACTGGCCGGTCTCCGCCATGCGTTTCGAGGGGTAGTGCAGCCCGTGGGTCGTCGACAGGAGCTTCGCGACGTGCGGGACGAGATAGCAGGCGGGCATGGAGGCGAAGGACAGCGCGGTGGAGATGTGCACGCTGTTGCCGATGAAGAACAACCGGGCCTTCTCCATCTCGCCCCAGTCGACCCGCGACGGCGGGGCGCTGGTGGCCCGGAGGTACTCCCGGGCGACGTCGGGCAGCCCGTCGTCAGCGACCGCCGCCTCCAGCTGCTCGGCGACCGGACCCAGCGCGGGGTCGACCGCCGTCAGCAGGTCGGCCTCCTGGGCGACGTACCCCCGGAGCACCGCGTCGACGCGCGACTTGAACGCGGCCGGCTCCCACCGCTCAGACGTCATCGTCGGCCGCCCGCCGTGCCAGGACGTGCCGGGCGAGTACCTCCAGGTGGGCCGGGGGCGGGGCCGTGTACCTGTCGAGCACGAGGCGTCCGCGCGCCTCCAGGTCCCGTTCGGCCTCCGCCGCCATCTCGGCGGCGTCCGATCGCCGCAACAGGCCCCGTACGGCCCCGAGTCCCGCACTCAGCGTGCTCACCGCCAGGTCCGCGACACCTGCCGCCAGCAACACCGCCCGCTGGTCGAGACCCCCGTGGGATCCCGTTTCCCGCGTCATGCCGTTCCCCCGCCCGCGGCACGTCCCGGCCGCACTCTCCCCGTCACTCCTCCCCCACCCTTACTCCGCCCGGGGGACCGGGACGGGCAAACTCACCAACGAGTGATCACCTCGCTGGGACGTACGAGAGCCCCGACCCCGCCCCCGACGAGCACGGACCCATGAACCGACGAACCGACAGCCGGTTATCACTCGATCGGCCCCAAAGCCGATCGGAGGTCGTCTCGGATCCCCCCGACGCGACCTCCGGCCTCCGGCCGCCCGCCCCTACTGTTGCCGTGATCACCATCAGGACGACGACACACGGAGGCAAGGATGACCATTCACCGTCCGGGACTGCCTGAGGACCTCCCCTCCGGCGAGGCGCTGTGGGCCCGCTGGGCACTGCTGGCCTCGATCGCCGCGACCGCCGAGGAAGAGGGGCGCCCGAGCGGCTGCCGCACCGGCCGCTGGATCGACGAGGAGGGCCTGCATCACGACGACGCCGGCTGCACCTGGTGGACCATGTCCCGGATGGGCGAGGGCCGGTTCGTGCTCTACGGCGAGGACGAGTCGAGCGGGGTCAAGTGGCACAAGCCGCCGATCGACATGCTGGCGGGCGGCCCGGACTGGCTCCCGTACGAGGAGCTGCGCGACCGGCTCGAGGGCTACGAGCTGGGCTGCGTCTACTGGTACGAGAACGGGGCCTGGGCCCGCGCGCCGTACCCCGACGACCTCGGCGACGACGGCCTGGACTGCGGCATGAGTGACGTCGCCGACCGGGACCGAGCGCTGCGCGCGCTGGCGGACCACGTCGACGTCGCCTCCGGCGGGCCGAGCGCGGACACTCTGCTGGCCGCGGCCGAGGCGCACCGGCTGGAGCCGGGTCAGCTCCTGGAGCGGCTGCGCCCCCTCACCACGGACCACGAGCCGCGGGACCTCCCGGCCGTCCTCAGGGCTCTCGCCCTGGCGGGCCTCACCGGCCAGGCTGCACCGGTCAGGGGAATCCTCGGGGGACACCGGCCGGCGACGGGCCTATCGTCGGAATCATCGCCGTACTGACGATCCGAACGATCCGAACCCAGGGCGTCAGCCCTGCAGAGACCCCTCGGAGCCACTCAGCATGTCCAAGATCCTTTTTGTGATGACCGGCGCCGACCACTGGACGCTCGCCGACGGAACCGAGCACCCCACCGGCTTCTGGGCCGAGGAGGCCGTGGCACCGTACGAGGCGTTCCGGGCGGCCGGCCACGAGGTCGTGGTCGCCACCCCGGGCGGCGTCGTCCCGACGGTCGACCGGGGCAGCCTCGCACCCGAGGTCAACGGCGGTCAGGAGGGCGCCGACAAGGTCGCCGCGGCCCTCGACTCCCTCACCGAGTTGCGGCACCCGATCGCGCTGGAGGACGTGGCCCTCGACGACTACGCGGCCGTCTTCTACCCCGGCGGCCACGGCCCGATGGAGGACCTCGCCGTCGACGCGACCTCGGGCCGGCTCCTCGTCGACGCCCTCGACTCGGGCAAGCCCCTCGCCGTCGTCTGCCACGGCCCCGCCGCCCTGCTCGCCGCCACGAGGACCGACGGCACCAACGCCTTCGCCGGCTACAAGGTCGCGGCCTTCACCAATGACGAGGAGACCCAGGGCGGCCTCGCCGACAAGGCGAAGTGGCTCCTGGAGACCCGACTGGTCGAGGCCGGCGTCGACGTCCAGGTCGGCGAACCCTGGGTCCCGAACATCGTCGTCGACCGCAACCTCGTCACCGGCCAGAACCCGTCCTCCTCCGCCCCGCTCGCCACCGAGGTCCTCAAGAAGATGCCCTGACGCTCCCGGCCTTGAGCCCGCCGAGCGGTCGAGGCGAGTGGACCCCTCATCGCTCCCGATCCCAGCCTCGGTCCCGCTCCCGGTGGCCAGTCCCCGGAAACGAATCAGGGGCCGCTTCAGATTCCTCTGAAGCGGCCCCTGATCTGCGACTCTTTCGAGTCGGGACGACAGGATTTCAACCTGCGACCCCTTGCAGCCTGCGGAGACGGGTCGACCAGCGGGAGTCGAGGACCCTGCCGACACGTCCCCTGCCCGCCGCGCGGCAGGCGGTCCGACCGCTCCCGGAGCCGTCGGACCGCCCGCGCCCCCCGCACGCCTACGAGGTACGCTCCTCCGCCCGGTCGAAGACCAGGCCCGAGGACGTCTCACCGCGCCCCGGGCGGGCGCGCCGCGCGGTCCACAGCACGCCCCGCCCGTCGCGGGTTCGCGCGTACTGGTGGGAGCGGGTGAGCCGCACGCCCTCACGCGGCACCTCCTCCGCGTACAGGTCGTATGCGTTGGGCAGGCCCGGCGCGAGCAGCCGCCCGAGCGGGAGCCGCGGCGTGCCGTCGGGTCCGTCGAGGTGGCCGAGCCTCAGGAGGTACGTGCCGGGGCGCGGTTCCCGCGGAAGCAGCGGGAACCAGTGGTCCGGCACATCGGTCATCAGCCGGTAGACGGCGGTGCTGCCCGCCACGGCCGGCGCCGGATGCTGTACCGGAGCCGTACGGGAGCGGTCGAGGGAGCCGCCCACCGGTGTCGGCACTCGGCGCTCCACCGCCCAGGCCTGATTGGCGCCCTCGTCACGAGCGAGCAGCACCTCCTCGACGGGCTCGCCCTCCAGGCCGCCGACGGTCACCGGCGGCACGAAGAGCCCCGCGCGCCGACCGCCGTCCTCGGTGCTCAGCCGGTGCACCGACCAGTGGGCGTCCCCGTTGCCGGTGCCGGGGGCGGGCAGCAGTGTCGGGCCGCCGAGCTCCGAGCTGAACGTGTCCCCGACGACCACCGAGGTGAGGGTCGTGAGGGAGCCGACCGGCACCTCCAGCGGCACCAGGTACCAGTCGTTGCCGTACACCGTGGCGAACTCGGCGACCAGCATCCGCGCCAGGTCCGACGGTGCCGCCTCGACCCCCCCGAGGTCCACCCGGGCGTCCTCGAACTCCCAGTACCGGCGCGCCGGCATGCCCGGGAAACGCACCGGCGCGGGGAACGTGGTGCTCAGCAGTGTCTCCCGCGCGGCGGGAGACTCCAGCCCGGTGTCCCCGCCCGCCGTGAAGTCGATCCAGTCGAGGCTGCCGCCCTGGTAGGCGGAGCCGGTGAGCGTCGTCTCCCGGCCGGCCTCGGACAGGCCGACCGAGAAGCGGTGTTCGAGCCGCTGGGCGTCCCACGCGGGCTCTCCCTCGGCGGCGGTGAGGTGCCGCTCGTCGTACCAGGCGAGCCAGGCGCGGAACACGTCGTACGCGGCCGGGGGCAGCCCCCAGCCCGGCTCCTCCGGCGTGGGCGCGGAGGCGTGGAGGCTGAACGCGAGGGCGTGTCCGTCCGGGACCCGGCCGCGTAGCACCGACAGGAAGCGGTCCGTGGCCGCGTCGACCGCGCCTTCCTCCCCGGTGAGACCGAGCGGGAAGTCGTCCAGGATCATCGCGACGGCCTCGGCGAGGGGTTCGGCCGGCAGCCCGGCCGAACGCAGCAGCCGCAGCAGGTGCTGACCGGCCTCCGCGCCCGACCGCAGGTCGGCGGAGGTGGCTCGGCGCCCCGGGGGCTCCGCCTCCACCAGCGCCTCCAGGGGCGTGGCGCCGTCGTAGTCGGTGCCGGCGCCTGCCGCGGGGCCGGGCCGGAAGCGGGTGATCCGGTCGGCGTGGCCACGGACCCGCACCCATACGGGGGTTCCGGCGTCGTCGCCGAGGAATTCGCCCAACTGCCATTGCCGGGCCAGCATCCAGGCGGGGTCGTGCACCTGGCCCTCCAGTGAGGGCCGCAGGTCGCCGGTGCGGGCACGGGGTTCGAGCCGGGTCCAGCTGGTGATCGAAGACATGGTGCCTACCTCGGGAGGCCGCGGGTGAAGTCGGTGGCGACCGCGTCCTCGACGCGGGTGTTCATGGCGAGGAGCGTGGCCGGGGCGAGCTGGCCGATGTCGGCGACGGCCGTCGGACTGTCCGGGTGCAGGGCCTCGTGGTCGACGGCCCGCAGGCGCGCCAGGTCCAGGGCCGCCTCGACGGTCGCGCCGAGCAGTTCGGGCGACCAGGTCGGGGACGCGTCCGGCGGGACGGCGAGCAGCACCGTCTGCGGCGGCGCTGCATCCGGCGCGTCGATGTGCAGGGCGACGCCCGTCGTCTGGCGGTCGCGCGGGACGACCTCCGTCCACTCGTCGACGACGAGCCCCCGGAGGCGCCCCGACAGGACTGCCTCCGGGTCGGCGGGGACGCTGTCCGGGGCGCCCGGCGCGTGCAGGACCAGGGACAGGCGCGGGCCCTGGCCAAGACCGGTCGGGGAGGGCAGGGCCGCCCAGCGCTCGGCGCGTTCCGGGTCGTCCGACACGGTGTACGGGGCCTGGGCGACGACCGCGGTGAGCGCGTCGCCGCTCTCCAGCGCCTCCGCGTAGCCCAGCGACGTGACGAGCCGCTCCACCCCCCGCCGCACCCGGCCGAGCCGGGTCAGCCAGCCCGCCGGGGCGTGCGGATCACCGGCGAGCAGTGTGTCGGCGTGTGCCAGGGATTCGGTGAGCGGCCCCGGCGGCGGCGCCGCGAAGCCGGGCAGCAGCACGAGCTCGGTGCCCAGCAGCGCCGTCAGGGCTTCACGCGCCCATGCGCCCGGCGGCATCGCGCCCTCGGCACGAGCCGCGTCGAGTGCGGACAACAGGCCGAGCCGGCGGCTCAGTTCGGGCGTCACCGCCGCCGCGAGAGCGTCGAGGAGCGCCGCGTGCTCGGCGAGCCGCTCCGGCGTGGCGCCCGGCCGCGGCCGCAGCGGCGGGGCGGCCGCCGGGATGCCCACCAGGTTGGCCGTGACCAGGCCCCGGTGCAGCAGCTCGACCCTGGTCGCGACCGGCGTGTCGGCCGGCGCCGCGAGATCGGCCACGGCGCGCCGCACGACCTCGCGCACCGCGACGGCACGCGGTTCCAGAGCCGGATCGTCCGGCACCGCCTCGGGCCCCTCCGGGGCCCCTTCGGGCAGCACCAGATCGCCCGGACGCAAGGGCCGGGCGCTACGGATCAGTTCGCGCGCCGCGCGGGCCGTCTCCAGGAGCGGCCCGATCCCCTCTTCGCCGGCGGGCACGGCGACGGGCCGCGGCGCGTCCGGCTCGATCGCGGCCAGCACGTCGTCGGCGTGCTGCAGCAGGTGCCGCTCCAGATCGGACCCTGGGAGCGCCTCGGGGTCCAGGCCGAGTGCCGGCCAGTCCAGCGGGGACAACCGGATCCCGGCGAGCGGTACGGGCCGGGTCGTTCCGTCCGCGAGCCGGACGGTATACGTGACGGTGGCGGGCGCCGGCAGCAGCGCGGTCAGCCAGGCGGCGAGCGCGGGTTCGGCGAGGGCCCGCGTCTGCGTGAACGCGTCGTTCGCCCAACCGCCGCTCCCCGCCCCCCACTCGGAGCCGTCGTCCGTCCCCGTACCGGAACCGTCGCCGGCGCCGTCGTCCGGGAGGTCCCCGCTGTCGGGGGGCCCACCCGGCCCGTCGCCCGAGTTGTCGCCGGAGCCGTCGTCCGCCGGTGGCAGGACGACGATCGGCGGTGTGTCCCCGGCGCCGCCGTCACCGGGGTCGACGGCCGCGAGCGTCAGGGCCGTGGTGGGGGCCGTGGCCGTCGCTTCGGGGAGCAGGACGATCACGCGGTGGGTGATCGCGTCGCCCGCGCGCGGGGTGCGGAGGGATTCGAGCTCCGGCGGCGGGGCCTCGCCGTTGCCCATGGCATCCAGGGTGGCTCCGGCGCGCAGGGGGTTGCCCTGGGCGGCCTGGTGGACGCCCTCCACGAGGAGTGCGTCGGCGACCGCGTCGACCGCGTCGTCGAGGCCGTCGAGAACGGCCTTCAGCGCGGCAAGCTCCGCCGTGGCGTCCGCCGGGACGCCGACGTCGCGGACCAGGTCGAGGCGGCCCGCGGCGCGACGCCGGTGCAGCCGCAGGCCGTCGACCACGTCGTGCGCGGCAATCGTCTCGCTGACGGTGCCGTCGTGGTGGACGTGGGTCGCCGTCGTCGGGGCAAGCTCACGGAACCGGTCCGTCCAGGACGGCAGGGTCCCGATCGGATCGTCCTGGAGGGCCCGCTCGAAGCGGTAGCCGAGGAGCGCGCCGAGCGGTTGGCCCTGTCGGACACCGTCGAGGATCCACGCGGCCGTGCGGGCACGCTCCGACGGCAGGTCGATCGCGGTGGGCGCGTCGGGCACGTCGCCGTGGGCCCGCTGAGCGGCACGCAGCACCGCGGCCGTGGTGGCCTGGGCGAGCGACGGCGCGTGGATCGGGCCGGCCATGTCCGCCGCCTCGTACAGGGTCCACGGCTTCGAGGTGCCGGGGACGGCCAACGGGTCGGTCCGCTCGCCCTCGGGGCGACGCTCCGGCGGCACCGTGGCCGGCTGCGCGGTGCGCGGTCTCACGTCGAGCAGCCAGCCGTATCCGCCGAGGTGGCAGCCGTACGGGTACGGGGAGCCGGGCCTGCGCAGCCAGGCGAGCCGCCGGGTGGCGAGCGAGGTGATCCACGCGTCGAGGCGGTGCGAGGTGGCGTCCAGGTTCTGCGCGAGCAGCCGTTCCAGGTCTTCGACGGGCAGCGGCGCCAACGCCTTGAGGGCGTCCATCGTCTGGTAAAGGGGCTGGAGTTCGGGCCGGTTCCTCGCCTCCGGGGCCCACAGGTACGCGTCGACGGTGCCGCCGCCGCCCGGCCGGATCCGCTTGGCACGCCGCCACACGGTCGCCGTACGGTCCTCCGCGTCGGTGTCGATCAGCTCGGGCTCACGGCGCTCCGTCGGGCCGGTGCCGAGCACGAGGTCCACGGCGCGCCCGTACTCGGCGAGCAGCGAGTGGCGGGCGAGCCGGTAGAGCAGCGGCGTCGCGAGCGCCTGGGCTGCCGCGTCACCGCCCGCCGCGCCGAGGTCGTGCCACCAACGGGACCAGGGCAGGTTCTCCCGCTCGGCGGTCCCCGGCACCCGTGCCCACGCGGGCGGGGTGAGCGGGTCGGCCAGCGCCGCCAGGTACTGGGCGGGGGTGCCGCCGGGCGTTCCCACGGGGGCGTCCGTCCACGGATGGTCCAGGGGCCAGGCCTTGTTGGCGTACACGACCCGCCCGGGGCCGAACTCCCAGGCGGGCAGCCTGAGCCGGGCCGTGAGGTCCCGGACGTGACCGGTGAGCCCGGTCCGCCACTCGTCGTTGAGGCTGAGCGGGCCGAACCGCCACAGCGCGGCCACGTAGTCGGTCCCGACGGCGCTGCGGGCGTGCAGCCGGCGGGCGGTCGGGGCCATGCCCAGGATCTCGGCGACCGTGCGTTGCCCGGCGGCGCCGCGGGTGATCCTCGGCACGGCGTTCGGGTCGGCGGCCGACGGCGCCCAGATCCGGTCGCGCAGCGTCCGCAGGAAGCCGGGGACGGCCGGGTCGAGGCGCAGCGTTCCCAGGCCGGTGCCTTCCAGGTCGGCCCAGCGGTCCAGCGGCAGCACCGGCAGGATGCCGTACGGCTGGCTGCCGACGCGCAGGGCGGGCAGCGGCCCGCCCGGCCGCAGGTGGCGGCGGGCGTGTTCGCGGGCACCGCGCACCGTGTCCTCGGGGAAGCGGTCCTCGCCGAACTGGCTCAGGTAGTAGCCCCATGTCGCCCCCCACAGAGCGGTGGCCATGTCCCGTGCGGCGGCCTGGTCGCGGCGGCGCGCGTCCCGGGCGCGGGCCAGCGGCGCCGGGCCGCCGGTCGCCCCGGTCAGCGGCAGACCGAAGGCCTTGGAGAGGACCACCGCGTTGGCGTCCGCGTCGGTCGGCGCGCTGTCGGCGTGCCGCACCTGGTACGCCTCGCGGTGGGCGGGGTCGCGGCGGCTGTACCGGGACGTGGCCGTGGCCGTGTTGTTGGAGGGTGCGCCCGGCGGCACGTAGCCGAGGCCGCGCGTGTAGTAGTGCGCCTCGATGAGGGCGCTCAGCTCGGCGGTGGCGGCGGTCGGCTCGTCCTCCAGGACTCCGTACGCGAACAGCGCGGCGTAGCCGGTGCCACGGGGCAGTCGCACGGCCATGCCGACCGCCTCGGCGGCGGCGAAGTCGACGAGCCAGCGGGTGGCCTCGTCGGTGGGCGGGGCCGCCGGGTCGAGTTCCTCAAGGTCGGCCGTGGGCGCCGGGCCGACCGGCAGCGGACCGCCCGCGACGCCGCCCACCCTGGCGGTGACGCGCGTGACGGCCGGCGCCGCCGCGTCCTGGGGGTGACCGACCACGTACCAGCGGCTGGGCAGGGCACGGGCGACCGGTCGGCGCGTCCAGCTCGCCTCGCGGTGCTCGCCGGGCGCCGGGAACTCGGGTTGCGCGTCCGCGTCGCCCATCCCCGGCTGGTCCATCGGGTTGAGGGGTTCCATGGTGCGGGCGATCCACGCGGCCCGCTCGTCGCCGAACCGGTCGGCGACCTCGCCCCATGCGGCCTTCTCACCCGGCGCGTCGCCGCGCGCGGCCCAGATGCCGCGCCAGTAGCGGCGCCCGTACTCCTCCTCGTCGGCGGTGAGCAGCGCCTCGTGCGTGTCGATGTGGATCTCGTCCGGGTAGATGCGGACGAGCAGTTCGGTGGCGGTGAACCGGGTCTCCAGCCGGACGGGCAGCAGAACCACGGGCAACGCGGTGGGCAGGGTCCAGGCGGGAGGTGGAGGCGTGGTCATCTGGGTCCGTCCAGGTGGCGTGCGAAGGTGGGCGGCTGAGCCGCGCGGTACGAGTGGGGGCACGGGACATGACGGGTGGGGCCGGTCTCCGCGCGGAGGCATCCGGCCGCCCCCGCCCCCGCGACCGGGACGCCCCGCCCGGCCACGGCCGGGGCCAGGACGGGGCCCCGCCCCCCGGTGACCGGGGCGACCCGGAGCGTGGAGGGCGCCGGCGGGTGAAGCGCCGGCGGCGTCACGAGGACCCGCCCGAGGTCGGGGCCAGGGGCTGGGACGGGTACGCGACCGGGGGCTGATACGCCTCCGCCGGGATCGTCGGGAGGGCCGACAGGTTGTCCCCCGGATCGTCGTTGGACACGGTCCGCAGGTAGCGGTCGCCGCTGCCGTCGGGCGTGGCGACGACCGCGGCCCGTACGCCGGGCGTGTGCTCCACGTACAGCGCCTGCCGGGCGTCCAGCGCCGCCAGGGCCTCCGCGAGGGACATGCGCCACCAGCGGCCGTCCGGGTGCCGGCCCGCGATCTCGCGTACGAAGACGCGGTCGCTGCCCGGCACCCGCATACGGACGTGGGTGACCCGCAGACCTGGACCGTGCAGCGGGAGCAGCGCTGCGGCGTGGTGGGCCACCCGCACCGGCCGCTGGAGGGTGATGTGGGCCAGGGTCGCCGCGTTGCGGCCCCACGACAGCATCGGCGCCCCGGGGCCGGGGTGCAGCGGGCGCGGGTCGGCGCCGAACGCCGGGCGGGTGCCCACGTGCGTCAGGGCGGCCAGCTCCTCCGCGCTGCGGACGGTCGCCGCCCAGTCCACGTCCCGCCACGTGAAGGGCCTCGGGCCGTACACAGCGTCCCTCGGTGGTTCGTCCAGACCGAAGGACGGCGCGGTCGGGTGCTCCTCGAACACGAAGAACCAGCCCGGTTCCGTCTCGGAGCCGAGCGCGTCCGCGACGGTCAGCGGGAAGCCGACGAAGAGCACGTCCGCGCCGATCTCCCCGGAGAACACCGGCTCGATCCGCTCGTCGGCGAGCCGGCGCGGCCCGCCCGGGACCAGCGGCGGCAGCGCGCGGCGCGCGTGCAGACCGAGCGACGGGAACCGCCGGACGACCTCGCCGCGCACGAGCAGCACCACCGCGTCCCCGCCGCCCGCCGGCCCGCGCACGTGCCCGCCGAGTCCGGTAGTCCTCCCCCAGTCCCGCATCGGCGGGACATCGGGCTGTTCCTGCCCCGGCTCCACGGTGCCCCGCGCGTCCCAGAAGTGCCGGAAGGCGGTGGCCCGCCGGTCCGTCGGGAACTCGCGCCACAGCAGCTCGCGGCCCAGCTCGTGGTTGGCGCCCGCGAGGAACGACTCCACGAACTTCCCGTTGGCGCAGAGCAGTGTCACCGAGTCCGGCGGCACGTTCTGCACCCCCGGAAGCAGGTGGTCGCTGCCCAGCTCCGTGAGCAGCTCCGCCATGGGCTGCGCGAAGGACGGCGGGGCCAGCAGGGGCCCGAGCGGGTCCGGCAGGCCCGAGCCCGCCAGGTCCGCGCCGTCGACGCGGGCCGCCACGCGGGCGGTCACCGCCGCCTCCGGCTCCGTGGCACCCCGTACCGCCTGCGCCAGCTGCCGGAGCGGCACCTCCGGTTCGACCTCCTGGAGAGCGCGGTCCTGCGCCGCGAGCAGGGCGTTCTGGTGGGCCCTGGCCGCGTCCCGGAAGTCGGAGGTGATCTTGCGGCGCCGTGTCGCGACCGTGCCGGGCAGATCGGCGAGGGCCACGCCCGCGCCCTGGTTGACCCAGCCGTACCAGGCGCCCGCGTCGGCCGCGATCGGCGCGGACCAGGAGCGCGGCGCGCCGCTGCCGCCGTCGACGTCCCACCCGATGTGGTACGAGGCCGAGTTGGCGGTCGGGCCGTCCTCCAGGACCAGGACGACGAGGTCCGGTTTCTCGCTTCCGCTGAAGTCGGCGACGGTGATCGCGGCACCGGCCGCCTTCGGAACGGTGCCGGGCACCTGCACGACCGGGCCCCATGTGGTGATCCGCCCGCGGGCGTTGATGTTCCAGCCGACCCGGTACGAGGTCGTGGCCCCCGCGGCCGTCTGTTCGGTGAGCATCACGATCAGCTCGGGCCGCAGGTCGTGGTTGAGGTCGGCGACCGCCACGCCCAGGCCGGCGACGGCGGGCGCGTAGTCGTCCGGCCGCCCCGGCCAGGGCAGTTCGACGGAGTCCGACCAGCCGCCGCGCGCCACACCGTTCTCCGGCGAGATGTTCCAGCCGATCCGCATGAAGAGCCTCTTGTTGCCCTTCAGGCCGCCCAGGTAGACGACGATCATCTCCTGGTTGCCGTCCCCGTCGAGGTCGGCGAGGGTGGCGCTGCCCGCCTGCACGTACGCGGCCTCGGTCAGCCCGCCGGAGGAGGTGGTGGGCGTCGACATGGGGGTCGGCAGGGCCACCGGCCCCACCCAGGACGACGCGTTGGCCTCGCCGTCGAGGTCCCGGGCGATCATGTAGCGGCCGAAGTTCCCGACGTGGCCGTTGTTGTTGAACTCCTCGATCCAGAACACCAGCGCGTCCGGGCGGCCCGAGTTGTCCAGGTCGGCGGTGGCGATGCCGAAGCCCTGCGTGAGTTCGGCGCTCAGCCGCTCGGTGATCCCGGGCTTGAGCTGCCAGCCGCCGCGCACCGAACCGTCGAAGTCCGTGGCCCGGCCCACCCGGAGATAAGGGACGTTGATCCCCGGCGGCGCGTCGACGTGGCCGACGAGCAGGTGGGAGAGGAAGCCGAGCCGCGGCCGCCAGCGGATGTGGGCGGGCGGGGCGGCCGCCGGGTTGCCCTTGCCGCCGAACTCGGGCCGGCCCAGCTGGTGCCAGACGTTGTCGTTCGCGCGGTCGACGACGACGAGCTGCCCGTCCACGACGACATGGACGAGGGAGCCGTACGTGGCCCCCTGGACGCCCTGATCGGGGCCGGAGGGAACGCGTCCGCCGCCCGGCACGGCGCCGGAGGACTGGTACACGAACACCGTGGAGGTGGTGGACGAGAACACGGCGTTGCCGTCGTGGCCGAGCCCGATCATCCGGGAGAGCGACGGCAGGCCGCTGACCGGCAACCACAGGGTCATCGTGCCGAAGAACCAGCTCAGATAGAGCACACCGTCGTTGCCGACACCGTAGTAGCGCCCGTCCTGGGCCCGCACGGGCACACCGCGGTCGGCGCCGAAGCCCTGCGGCGTCGACTGTGGGCCGGCCAGGTCCTGATGGACCCAGTCCGTGCCGTTGTGGGTGAGACGGATGAGGCTGCCGACCCGGTTGACCAGCAGCAGCTCCCATGTGTCCTGCGAGCGCACGCCCGTGATCCAGAAACCGCCGGGCATGCCGAGCCGCTTCCAGCCCCAGGACGCCTCGCGGCCGTGCAGCTCCCACAGGACGCCCCAGTCGTCCACGACGTACGCCGCCTGATGGAGGTAGTTCGAGGTGGTGGTCCCGTCCGGACGCCGGTAGCGGACGGCGGTGGTGAGCCGTCCCTCGCCGGTCACCAGCGGGCGGGTGTAGGCGGAGGAGCTGTCGTACGGCATGCCGTGGTGCTGCCACACCCACTGCTCGCCGTCCCAGCGCAGCTGGTACAGGTTCCCGTTGGCACCGATCACGAAGACGTGCAGGTCGCGGACGGCCGAGGGCGGCGAGGCGCAGGTGGTGCCGGGCGGGTAGCCGTGGTCCACCCATCCGGGCACGTTCTGCTGGGTGACCCGGGACATCAGGCGGCCGTCGTCGGTCACGACGAACACCCGGTTCGGCATGGCCGCGCCGACCCAGCGGACGGCCGGCACGGCCGGCGCCACGTCCTCCCTCGGCTCGGTCGGGTCCTGCTCCCACCAGCGGGTGGTGAGCCGGTCTGCGGACAGGTCGTCGAAGGTCTCGCTGCCGGACAGGTCGTTCACCCCGGTCAGACCGGCGGGCGTCGGCAGCGGCGGCACCGCGGCCTCGGTACGGCGCGCCAGCGAGGCGGCGAGACCGGCCGCGGCCGTGTCGCCGGCCGACGGGGACGTCCCGGCCGCAGCAGCCCGGCGCGCGACCGGGCCGCCCGGCCGCAGCAGCCGCCGGAACGCCGGGTCCATCGCGGCGGTGGCCTCCTTGTTGCGGCCCAGCTCGCCGGCCGCCGTGCCGCCGCCGTAGTCGACGGCGTCCCGTACGGCCGAGGTCATCTGGAGCATGCGGGCGGCGAGCCGGTCGTCCCCGGTCCCGGACCCGGTGCCGCCGGCGGGCAGCCTTCGGTGCAGGCTGTCGGCGACAGTGCGGGCCAACTGGCCCTGCCGTAGGACCTCGTTGACGCGGCGTAGCTCCGCCGCCTGGTCCCAGGCCGCGGCCACCAGCTCCTCCTGGTTGCGCCGCACCACCTCGGCGCCCAGCGCGGCCGCCACCCGGTGGCGGGGGTCCAGGTTCAGCTCGCGCAGCCAGAGCGGCCCCGCCTGCGGAGAGGGCAGGCCGACGGTGCCGGCCTGCGCCGAGCCGTACACGGGCGGGGTCAGGGCGGTGTTGAGCGGCCCGGGGTCGAGTGCGGCCTTGTAAGCGGTACGGAACGCGGTGGCCGTCTCGCCGTGCCACGCGCGCGGCTCCGTGCCCGCAGAGCGCAACGCCCCCTCCAGGTCGAGAAGCCGCCCCGGGTGGCCGACGGCGAGCTCGGGCAGCCCGGTGCCGGCCGTGCCGACGTCCATCGGCCGGGTGCCGACGTCACCGGGCAGCGCCCGCGGGGTGAGGGCGCGTACGAGGGACTCGAAGTCGCCGTCGAGCCCGGTCGCGAACCGCCAGTGGTGGTAGACGGGAAGGACCCACTCCGTCTCCTCCGGCTGCTCGTCGGCCGCCGGCCACGCCGGGTGCAACGCACCGTCAGGCACCGGCAGTCCGAGGCCCGCGAGGCGCCCGGCGTCGAAGGCGGGCACGACGGCGGCGAGGTAGCGGGTACTCGGGCGCAGGCGGCGCGGGCACAACAGCCGGGACAGGGTGCGGTCCGGCTCCTCGGCCAGGATCCGGTCCACCTCCGCCTCGCCCGCCTCCTCGTCGGCCGCCACCTGGGCGTGGGCCCACGCCCAGGACTCGGCGAGGTCCGGCAGCTCCGACCTGCGGCAGCGCAGACGCGGCAGCCCGCCGTCCGAGGGCAGCACCTCGGCGTGGTCCTGCTCCACCACGACCAGGACCAGCCAGGGCCGCAGCCTGCCCAGTTCGGTGGCGGCGGCCGGGGTGAACAGCCAAGGCAGGTCCGGCCGGTCGAACTCGACGGCCGGGAACAGGCGCGGCTCGGCGTCCGGCGTACCGGCGGCCGGGAACACGCGCAGCACCTGCCCCGCGTCGATCCCGGTGACGTCTCCGGGTCCGAGCAGCCGGGCCGGCACGGTGACGGAGTCCCGCCCGGTCAACCGGGGCCGCAGCGTCACGTGCGTACGCGCGGCCATGGGCCCGGACGTGGTGTCGACGGCACCCCCGGCGGCGGCGAGTCCCTCACGGACCCAGGACAGGAAGGTCAGGCCGCTCAACGGGTCCCTCCGCGGGTGAAGTGATCGGTCGAAGACAGGGAAGCGGGCGCGCAGCGCGACCCGGGCGCGGTCGCACCTCGGCCGCGGCGGGCCGCGGGTCCGGGCCCGGACGGGAGGTGCTCCGCGGGCAGCCCGGGCGGACCCGGGAGCCGCCCGGGCGCGGGGGTTCGGGGGATCAACGGACGCCTCCCGCGGCGGTCTCCGGGGTGACGCGCAGACCGGCCGTGGCCAGGTCGCGGCGGTGCTCCGCGGCCTCCGTCCAGGTGGTGCCGGTCGCGACCGGGCCCTCCGGCGCCGCGCTGTCGCCTGCGAAGGTGCGCCGCAGGGCGGCCGTCTGCGACCCCGTGACGCGCCAGCGGGTGTCCCGGACGCCGAGGCCGCGGGGAGCCGTGGCGAAGCGCCGGCGGCCCGTGCGGCGGGCGGTCGCGCGGGCGGCGGGTCCAGCTGCGGTGCGCAGACCCGCCGGACCGAGGCCGAGGGGCTGCGGCTCCCCGGCACTGCCGGGCTCGGTGACACGGTGGGGGCCGTCCTGGAGGATCTCCTCGTAGTCGGTGACGGACGCGAACACCCCGTCCCGCTCCCTCCGGCGCGCCACCGCGCCCTCCGCCGTGGCGCCCGCCGTCAGCAGGTCGAAGGAGGGGGCGGCGAGCTTCTGCTCGTCCGTGAGGTCGAGGAACTGCGCGGGTGCGAAGTGCTCGCGTGTGGGCGTGAGGCGCACGGTCAGCGTCTCCGTCGCCGGGTCGGTGTCGTCCACCGTCAGCTCGGGTTCCAGGTCGAGCCGGTGGTCGCCCGCGATCGGCGAGGAGCCGAAGCGGGTCAGGGTGACGCCGAGCGGGGCGACGCGCTGCGTGAACGACAGCCCGCCCAGCGGGTGGACGACCAGCTGTCCTTCCGCGTCCGGGAGTTCGCGCAGGGTGACGACGGTCCGGCCCGCTCCGGTGAGCTGCGCGGTCCAGTTGCGGGGGTCGGCGAGGGCCTGCTCCACCCGGGCCGCGACGTCCACGGCCGCCGGCAGGGCGGCCGGGGCTGCGCGCCCGCCGAAGGTGCGGTCGAAGCTGATCTCGCCGCTGAAGAAGAGGAGTTCGAAGCGCGCCCGGCCGCGTACGTGCCAGGGGGCCGGTCCGGACAGGGCGACCTCTACCGCGACGCCCATGAGAGTGCGGCTGCCCCGCTTGAGGGACACGTGTCCGGCCATGTCCACCTCGAACCCGAAGGGTTCGAACCGGACCAGGGCGTCGAAGGCGAGCAGCCCCTCCACGCTGAAGCCGAGCGCCGCCGCGTACAGCTCCAGACGGGCACCGAACTGCACCGTGTTGGAGGTGAGCGCGAAGTACGCCTCAAGACGGACGCGCGGGTTGTCCCCCTGGAGCAGCGACAGGTTGAGCCGCCGTAGTTCGGGGAATCCCTCGGGCCGCTGGAAGCGGGGGTGGAAGCCGCCCGCCGACAGCGCGAACTGTGGGGTGCCCTTCCAGCGGGCCCGCATCGCCATGTCGCCGGTCAGGGCGAAGGCCGCGATCCTGGAGTCGTACAGGGTCGCGTCCACCGACGCCTCGCCGCGCTCGAAGTCGATGACTCCCAGCACGTCCATGTTGACCACGACGAGCGCGGCCTCCTCGCGCGGCAGGGCCATCCGCAGTCGTCCGAGGAGCACCAGCCGTACGGGGGTGGGCAGTTCGAGCAGCAGGCCGAGGTCGAGGGTGAGCAGGGTGGGGGTGCCCCAGCCGATCCGGGCCATCGGGCCGACGACGTGGCGCCCGGGTGTCGGGGGGAAGACGGCGCCGAGGGTGGCGACGATCTCGGGGGCGCGGGCCAGCGGGTCGCGCGGGAACAGCACCGAGTCCAGGGCCTTGCTGCGGATTCCCGCACGCAGGGTGTCGACGGAGACGGACCGGTTGACGCCGATGAGCCCGCCGACTCCGGACAGGGTGAATCCGAAGCCGAGCTGGACGGGGGTGAACTCCGCCGAGACGAGGACGAGGAGGGAGAAGCCCTCCGACCCGTCGGGCATCGTGGTCGTGAGCAGGCCGACGGCCTTGAGGGCGATGCTCTCCAACTGGAGTGCGAGCACGCCCGCGTACTCGCCCTTGTCCCGGTCGAAGAAGAGGTAGCCCCCGCCGGTCACGGGCCCGGCCGACACCTCCAGGGCCGCGCCCTTGGGCGGAGCGAAGCCGGCGCCGAGGCCGACCGGCCCGAGGTTGCCGTCGGACGTGGCGAGCCGGGCCTCCAGGCCGATGCGCTCCACCGTGGCCCGTACGGGTCCCAGGTCGATCCGGGCCGTGGCGGACACCGAGGCCCGCAGCTCGCCCTCGACCGCGTCGGCGGCCAGCCCCAGGTGGACGGCCTGGAGTTCGATCGGGCCGAGACGGGCGTTGACCGGCAGGGTGGCGTCGAGGCCGGCGGAGCCGGTGAAGCTCAGGCCCTTGCGGCGTGACCACTGGAGCCCGAGCGCGAACTCGGTGCGCAGCCCCTCCGGGGGCAGCACCTGCGCGAGGAACCCGTCGCCGTCACCGCCCGCGACGACGACGGCGGCCTGGTCGGCGGCGATGCCGATCTCCAGGTCGTCGTGGCTCTCGGCGCCGTCCGGGACCTCTTCGAGGAGGGCTTTGACCCAGGCGCGGAACCGGCCGATCTCCAGGCGGGTGCCGCCGGCGCTGCCGAGGAGCAGGGCGGGTGCCCCGTCCTCGGCGCCGGACTTGGCCAGTTCCAGGCCGAGTTCGACGCGTCCGGCGGTGTCGGTGGTGAAGGACACCCCTCTCGGTCCGATCGCGACGGCGGGTCCGGCGCCGGAGAGGTCGGCGCCGAGCGCCCAGCCTCCGTCGAGGAGCTGGTGCACGGAGGCCTGGCCGCGCGGGACGACGACGACGCCGAGGTCGCCGGAGGCGGGGGGACGAGATCGCCAGGGTCGCGCCGATCTCGCCGCTGATCCCGGGCGTGACGGCGATCGGTATGCCGAGGGTGAGCATCCGCCGCCCGAGGGCCAGCGAGGCCTCGTCCAGGCCGGTGCCCTCGGTCTCGCCGAGTCCGACGAGGACCCGGACGCCCAGCTCGTGCAGGAGTCCGCCGAGCCGGGGCAGCAGCTTCGCGGCGAGCGCGTCGGCGGCGGCCTCGTCGACGAGGCCGCCCGGCAGGTAGTCGGCGCTCAGCGCGGCGACGGGGTCGGTGACAAGGTCGACCAGGCGCTGGGGGCGCAGGCGGGCGCGGGCGACCGAGGTCCGCACCTCCTCGCCGTCCTGGTTGACGACGGGCGTCCGTGCCCCAGCCTCCTCGGGCAGGACGAGCACACCCAGGAGCACCAGGACGTGGTAGAGCACGGCGTGGTGGCGCAGCAGCCAGTCGGTGACCAGGAAGTGGACGACGTCTTCGGCGAACGCGGCGGCGTCGACGTCGGCGAGGGCCGGCGGCACGTCCCGTACGAGGTCCACGGCGTCTCCGACGACGTCGAGGAGCAGGCCGAGCCCTTCGAGGTCCTGCGGCGGGTTCTCGACGAGCTGCTGGAGTCCGCCGACCGCGCCGGCGGCGGTGGTCAGCCAGTCGGCGACGTCGGCGGCGCCCTGCTCGCCCGCGGCGGCCGGGTTCCACCCGATGCGGGCGAGCAGCCGGGCGAGGTGCAGCGGATTGGCGACGGCCACGGTGAGCGGCTCGACGATCCGCAGGATCTCGGTGACGAGGGCGCTCTGACCGTCGGCGGGGCCCTGGGGCGCGTCGGGGCCGGCCGGCTCGCCCTCGGTGGGCAGTTCGGTCATGACGGCAGTCCTTGGGTGTCGAGCGTGAAGTCACGTGCGGTGCGCAGGGTGCGCTGGTCGGCGGGGAGGTCGGCGAGCGGCAGGGTGTAGTGCCGCGGGTTGGTTCCGCCGAACCAGTCGGGCCAGTCGTTCACGACGCGCAGGGTGTGACCGGGGTCCTTGTAGCCCGCGTGGTACCCGTGGTTCGCCGGATGCGGTTCGACGACGTCCGTCGACGAGGTCGGCGTCCGGGGGCAGGGGTTCTTGGCGAGGATGGCGGCTGCCAGGGCGGCTTCGTGGGCAGCCGTCCAGGCGGCGGGGTCGGGCCCGAAGGTGAGTCCGGAGTCGGCCGCGGCCCGCTGGGCCACTTCCTGGAGCCTGACCGACGCGTGGGCGGGAGTGCCCCGCAGAAGGACGGCGGGGGAGAAGACGTGCCAGCGGTGCAGCAGGGCGGCGGTCTTCTCGGAACGGAAGACGTCCCCGATGGTGGTGCCCGCCTGGAGCGGGAAGGGATTGGTCGCGGTGGGGTGGTTCCAGGGCACGGACCGCAGGTCGCGCAGCCGCATGCGGGCCATGTCCCACATCGCACGGCGGAAGCCGTCGTCGGTGCGGCCGGCCATGACGAAGCGGTAGTACCAGTGCCAGGTCTTGAAGTACTCGTGCTCGGCGTACTGGCCGTAGACCTGGGTGACGCCGGGTCCGGGCGCGGGGAAACCGTGCAGCGGCGCGGTGCTGCCGTCCTGGCGGGTGAGGACGCCGCGGGCCGCGTACTTCCGCTGGCCGGGCACCCATGGGGCCGGGGTGCCCGCCTGGCCGTCGCCGACCCAGGCCCGGTCGGGTCGCACGCCGAAGAGTCCGGCGACCTTCTGGAACGAGGCCTCGCTGCGGGTGCGCAGGTAGGCGAGGAAGGCCCACAGTTCGCCGTCGTCGACCCTCCACAGGGCTCGCGCGGGCCGTCCGGGCTGGTTCGCGGGGACGTAGACGCGGGCCCCGAAGGTCCAGTGGCACAGGCCGAGCGAGGCGAAGGCGTGGTCGTAGCAGTTGACGGCGTCGAAGTACCCGAGCGCCTCGACCTCGGCGACCGCCCGGATCACCTTGTACGTGGCGAGGGTGTCGGCGTCCAGGTCGCGCAGCGGTGTGCCGATGAGGGCCTCGGGAGTCATCTCGGCCTCGGGCGCCCAGGTGTGCCCGCGCTCGGGGTAGCCGACCGGGCCGGACATGGGGCGGTACGGGTCGCCGGCGGCCAGCGACGGGTCGTCGTACGGCACCCGCTGGCCGATCGGCGTCCTGCGGTCCGGCTCCCAGCTGTCGGCGGGCCGGGTGGCGGGGCGCGTCCAGTGGTCGGAGAAGTCGCGCGCGAACATCTTCGGGGAGGTCACCGAGTTGTTGGCGGTCTCGTCCCAGCGCCAGACGTTGTCGGCCAGCCGGGCCGGGCGGGTGCCGGTCGTGGCGATGACGGACACGGCGGACGGGGTGGAGCCGCTGGCGTTGCGCCATGCCTCGATGACGACGGGGCAGCGCAGGCCGTCCGCCTTCCAGCGGGCGATGACCTGGCGGGTGGCGGTGTCGACGACGCCGGAGACCTCGCCGGTGAAGCGGCGGGCGGCCGGCACCTCGACGCTCTCCAGGGCCGACGCCCAGCGGTGGTCACGCAGGACGGTGATGGCGTCGCCCGCGGGGTGGGCGGCGGCGCCGGTGCCGTCGGAGCCACGGGTGACCGTCCACGTGGTGCCGGAGACGGCGGTGACGGTGAGGTTCTCGTCGCCGACGCGGGCCTTGAACGGCAGCTCCGGAAGGCTGCCGCCGGCCGGGACGGTGAGCGTTGCCGTGGTCGCGGCGTCGGTGAGCGGCTGGGCGAGGCGCACGACGGCGGTGGCGACCCGGGCGACCCGGGCCATTTTCGCGTACGCCTGCAACTCCCGGACGGCCCAGCGCACCTCGCGTCCGAAGGAGCCGTCCCGGGCGCCGACCACGCCGAAGCCGAGCTCCTGGAGGTCGCGCTGGAGGTCGGTGACATGGGTGGCGGTGGCGAGTCCTGCGGTGCCGCCACCGGTGGTGGCGTTGGTGTCGCCCTCGCGCAGGGTCGTGCCGCCGTACAGGTCGGGCAGTGCCGACGGCGGGGCGCCGGTGGTCTGGCCGACGTCCAGCGGGACGGCGAGCCGGGTCAGCGGGGCGCCGCCCTGGTTGCCGGGCAGGTGCCACCAGAGGGTCTGGACCACCGACTTGGCGTCCTGGCCGTCCCAGGCGAACTGGATCTCGCCGATGTTGTTGCGGCCCACGATCTCACGGCCGCTGCCGGTGACCCGCAGGTAGTCCAGGTGGTTGTCGGCCGCCTGCACGTACTGGGCGAGGGCGGCCCTGCGGTCGCCGGTCGCCGGGAAGGAGACGGGCGCGGGTCCACCGGGGCGCGGCGCGGTGCCGTCCGGGTCGTCGTGCCGGAAGTAGCTGAGCTCGTACTCCCATTCGGGCTCGGGGTGGTACACGGTGACGCCCTCGCCGAGTTCGAGGATCGCCGGGCTCTCGTGGACGTAGGCGAGCCCGAAGGGCTCCCCGGCCCGGTCGTAGGTGCGTACGCGGAGTGCGCCCCCCGACGGGTTGGCCCAGCCCGCCCGGCGGGCGGACGGCAGGTCGATCCTGCCGAGGTTGAACCCCATGTGGTGCAGCAGCATCGTGCCGGTCGCCTCGTTCTTCAGCGAACTGGACGTCAACTGGGCGAGGACCGCCCGGACCTGGCCGGGTGTCGAGCCGTAGGGGGCGGTCGCCCGGTACGCCATGCGCGCGGCGAAGCCGTAGTGGACGTCGCCGCCGAGCGAGACCACGCGCCGGCGCCGGACCCCGTCCGCGCCGGGTGCGGTGTGGCCGAGCACCCGGGCGATGAACTTCTCGAAGGCGCGCGGGTCGTGGCCCCACGCCTCGTAGTCCTGGTCGAGCTGGCCCGCGTAGCCCTGGATGCGCCGCACCGCGGGCTGCGCGAACTCCTCGATCACCGGGTCCCCGAGGACCGGGCACGGCGAAAGGAGCACGGTCACCTTCTCCAGGCCCTGGTCCGCGGGCGCCTCGATCATCGAGGCGAAGGCCGCGTCGGAGTAGACGAGGGACGGCGGATCGGTGAAGCCGCCGCGGAAGACCCGCTGCGTGCGGGTGTCCAGGCAGACGAGCTGATGGGCGGGCCAGGTGATCGCGTAGTGCCAGGCGAGGGAGCCGTCCTGGCGGACGATCCGGCCGGCGGAGTCGACGCCGGAAGGCACCCCGGTCCGCCGGGCGATCACCGCTGCCGGGCCGGCCGCAGTGTGGTCGGGAGCCGCGAGGGCGGCCAGGAGCTCCCGGCCCGCCTCGCCGCGCGGCCCGTCCGCGAACTCCTCGGGCGTGTTCCCCCACCCCTGGCAGACCGCGTACGCGGCCATTCCGTTGCCGAGGAACTGGCGCCCGTGCACGGTGCCGCAGACCTCGTGGACCCACTTCCTGGAGATGAACCAGTCGTCGGTGATCTCGTGGTCGTCGAACATCATGTACGTGGCGGTGTTCGCGAGCGCCCTGCGGACCATGCCCAGGGTGCCTCGGAAGCCGTCCACGCGGTCGCACTCGGCGACGTACTCCATGAGGCGCTCGTGCGCCTTCTTGTACTGCGGCTTGTCGCGCAGCCCGAAGAACTCGGTGTGGTCGGGGTCGCCGAGGGCGGCGGACTCCTTCGGGAACAGCTCGGCGAAGAACCTGACCGGGGAGACCGCCGGCCACAGCGCGGGGGACCAGACGAAGAGGTACATGGCGAGGAACTCGGAGAAGCGCAGCAGATGACTGCGTGCCATGGTGCTCGTCATATGGAAGTCGGTGAGGATCATCTCCTGTCGCCAGCCGGGCCGGAACGACCACTTCTGGTAGGCGGGGTGGACCGTGGGGAAGGTCTCGTCGCGGCCGAGCAGCGCCTTGCCGTACTCCGTGCACATGTGCAGGAGGCCGTCGGCCACGTCGTCCGCGTAGATCTGATCACCCGTCAGGATCAGTTGCTGAGGTCTCCGCTCCGCCGAGCCGACGTCCGCCCTCAGTACCTCGTCGAGGATCGAGAGGGCATCCGTACCCTCGGCGTGCGGCTTTCGGCACGACGCGTGGAAGAGCCGGAGCGCGCCGGGGCGGTCCGGCGGCGTGACGAAGCTCGGCAGCGCGGGAGCACCCGAGGTTTCCCGGTACAGAAGGGCCGCGCGGGCCGCGTCCTCGGTCGCCGCGATCACCTGGGGGGTGAAGAGCCCCGGAGCCCCGGCGGCCACCGGAGCGTTGGGCGCGGACAGGTCCTCGCCGAACCGGAGCGCGTACCGGTGGATCGCGCCCGGTCTGAGAGTCCCCCCGGAGGGGACCGTGGCGGTGACCGCGACGATGTGCAGGTGCTCGCCGATCCGCGCGCTGACCCGGGTGCCCGTGAGCGTGGGCGTCGTGGGCAGCGGTCCCGAGGCCCCTTCGTACACGTCGAGCGTCACCTTGCGCGGCGCCTTCAGAGCCAGCCACACGGTGGCGCTGCTCTGGTCCACCCGTCGCACGATCGGCCCGGCCAGCACCAGCGGCAGCCCCGCGACGTCCAACGACGGCAGTTCGGACACAGCCCCTCCCCGCTCCCCCACCCACGTCCCCGAACGGGCGACATGCCTCGTCACCGACGCCACCGACCGCACCGCGCCGGCGCCACCGGCGTGGTGCGCGGGGCATGGAGCGGGCGCGACGGAAGGGCGGGCGATTCGGCGCCCGCACACATGCCCCCGGCACGTCACCACTGTGCCGGACCGTTCGCCGGGGTTCTACACGCGTTCCGCTGGGTGGAACAGCGCCACGGAGGTCGTCGGAGGGACTCCCGCCGCCAAGGCGCGTGTGACGGCTGCGGCGGCCTCGGCGACCGATTCCGCGAGAGGTTCGAGGCGCCGCCCCGACGGCACCACGGCGGCGAGTGACGCCACCGTCCTGCCGTCCGGCGTGCGTATGGGCAGCGCCGCGCAGGACACCCCGGCGACCACGCCCTCCCGGTCGAGGACGGCCCCCGGGCGCACCGGGCCGCGCAGGGCCTTGCCGGCCGCCGTGTCCAGGTCGAACGCGATCCCGTCGCGTACCGGGAGGACCGGTTCCACCTGGCCGGGCACCGAGCCGATGATCAGGGCCCGCTCCTCCCGCATGACGGTCAGGACCGTTGTGGCTCCCGTCATGGCACGCAGGCGGTGCAGGGGCAGCCGGGCCGCGGCCCGCAGGCCGGGGTACGGTTCCCAGGCCTGGCCCAGCCAGTAGAGCTGCGCGCCGACCCGGTAACGCCTCTCGTGCCGCTCGACGGCTCCGGCGGCCACGAGTTGGTCCAGCAAGCGGTGCGCGGTGCCCTTGGGAACCCCGGCTGACCGCGCCAGTTCGGTGACCCCGGCACCGTCCGCGTACGACCGCAGGCACTCCAGCAGGGCGAAGGCCCCCTCCAGCACCCCCCGGCCCCGTCCACCCGCGCCGCCGGCTCTGTGTACGTCCACATCCCCCCTGCGATCCCACCCGCGCCAGAACGGCCCCGAATGCAGGGTAACGATGCGTCAGACCTGATGTCTCGACAAATCGCTCCACGGGAGGATGTACCGGTCGCGCCTCGGGGCAGTCCGTGTCTGGCCTCCTTGCGGCCGTGGGCGACGAGGTCGTGTGCGAGCGCGGAGCGATCCGGCCGCAGTCGTCCATCACGCGGCCGCGGACATCGTGCCCAGGGGCGGTCCGCGGCGTCCTGCGCTGCACACCCGCCGACGAATTCGAGGACACCAATCCCGCGAAAGGCGGCGCATTCCCGCATGCATCCCGCCATGCGGCGTCGCATCACCGGAGGGGCTGTACCGCCGCCGTCAGTCCCGGCCGGCTGCGGAGCGCGCGTTGACCGGGTCAAGGTGCGCTCCGGCCGGTCAAGTGCGCTGGTCCCCAACTGGTCCCCAAAAACGAGTCAGAGGCCGTTTCAGATCTCTCTGAAACGGCCCCTGATCTGCGACTCTTTCGAGTCGGGACGACAGGATTTGAACCTGCGACCCCTTGACCCCCAGTCAAGTGCGCTACCAAGCTGCGCCACGTCCCGATGCCCGTCTGACCTGGGGTTTCCCCTGGCTGGACGCGCACCAGAACAATACCGCACTTTGCGCGGTGGTCACGAACCCTTTCCGGCGCCCGGGCGAGGGCGCACGCCGGGGGCGTGACGCTCACTCTCCGTAACGCCTCCGTACGCCCTCCCGTGCGCCCGTACGCCTGTGGCGGGGCCCCCTGGAGTAGGGAGGGCGGGGGCGAGGCCCGTGTTCTCGGGGCGGGGGCGGTGTCGGTCAGGTTCCGGAATGCCGCTCCTATGGTGACGAAGGGGCTCATGTGGTGACCTCGGGAGGCTCATCGCCATATGCCCCCGGATCCGATGCCTTTGGCATGTGGCAGAAACATGACCACGGGGAATGGACTCCGGATCGGCGTAAGGGGGCCAACACCACACGAAACACAGTCACATCCAATCGTCAACAGCTCCTGTTTCGGACAAAAGTCGTGGCGATATTGCTCCGTCCCGGAAAGATCAACACCATGAAGAGGTCGGCCTGTTCGGGACGGGACCACTGCCGATGCACCACCTGCCCGGTCGACCAGGCCGGCAGGCGTTTCGCAGGGGAGGACTCGAATGGACGGCTACTTCAGCAGTCGACTGCATCATCAGCTCAGGGAGACGGTCCGGGACTTCGCAGAGCGTGAGGTTCGGCCACGGATAGCCGAGATGGAAGCATCCCGGACGGTGCACCACGAGCTCTCCCGGCTCATCGCCGAGCAGGGCTGGCTGGGCGCGACAATCAGCCAGGAGTACGGCGGCATGGGCGCCGGCCACCTGGCCAAAACCATCATCATCGAGGAGCTCTCCCGGGTCAGCGGGGCCATGGGCGCCATGGTCCAGGCGTCGCAGCTGGGCACCGCCAAGATCGTGCACTTCGGCAGCGACGAGCAGCGCAAGACCTGGCTTCCGGCCGTCGCAGCGGGTGAGTGCCTGCCGACCATCGCGGTCACCGAACCGGAGTCCGGCGGTCACGTCCTCGGCATGAGCGCCAGCGCGGTCCGGGACGGCGACGACTACATCCTCAACGGCAGCAAGGTCTACGTCGGCAACAGCCACGTCGGCGACCTGCACGGCGTCGTGGTCAGGACCGGTCCCGGCTCGAAGGGACTCACCGCCTTCCTGGTCGAATCCGATCGCCCAGGGTTCAGGACCGGTCCGCAACAGCCTGCGATGGGACTCCACGGCTTCAGTTTCGGCGAGCTGATCTTCGAGAACTGCCGCGTCCCGGCCGCCAACCGCCTCGGCGACGAGGGCGACGGCCTCTCCGTCGCGTACTCCTCCAGCGTCCTGTACGGGCGGGCCAACCTCACCGCCGTGTCGCTCGGCATCCACCAGGCGATCCTGGAGGAGACGACCCGGTTCGCCTCCGAGCGCATCCGCTACGGCAAGCCGCTCCACGACCTGCCCACGGTGAAGCTGAAGCTGGGGCAGATGCAGTCCCGGCTGATGACGGCCCGGCTCTCCGCTTACCACGCCGTGCACCTGCTCGACCAAGGCATGTCCTGCGACGCCGAGCTGATGAACGCGAAGCTCGTCAACGTCGAGTCGGCGATCGACTCCGGCCGCAACGCCATGGAGATCCACGCCGCCGCCGGTCTGTTCACGGACCGGGCCATCGAGCGGTACCTCCGGGACGCGCACCACATCTTCGCCCCGGCCGGCACGTCCGACGTCCAGCTCCTGCGGCTGGCCGAGGTCGCCCTCGGCCAGGACAAGGGAAGTTGGTCGGAGCGGCTCTCCGATCTGGTCCGCACCCCGGAGCTCGAACCGGCGCACGCCTGACCGCACAACCCCGACCGCACCCGCCCGACCCAACACGCCTGACCGAACACGCCTGACCCAGCACGGATACGGCCGGGGCCCCGGTACGGCGACACACGCCGTACCGGGGCCCCGGCCGTCCTCCCGGCGGTGCCGGTCAGAACATGCCGCCCTCGCGGCGGTGGATCTGCTCCATCAGCTCCGCCGCCATGGCCTTGATGGTCTCCAGGCCGGCGCGCCCCCACGGCCGGACGTCGGTGTCGACCACGCAGATGGTGCCCAGCGCGACACCGGTACGGTCGATCAGCGGCGCTCCCATGTAGGAGCGGATCCCGATCTCGTCCACGACGGGGTTCCCCGCGAAGCGCGGGTAGTCGCAGACGTCCTCCAGGACGAGCGCCTTGCGCCGCACGACGACGTGCGGGCAGTAGCCGTGGTCCCGGTCCATGTAACGGCCGACGCCACCGGAGCCCGCGGCGGCCGCGCCCAGGTCGCTGCCCGAGTGGGTGCCCTCCGGGGTGTGCAGCCCCGCGAAGAACTGCCGGTTCTCGTCGATGAAGTTGACCATGGAGAACGGAGCCCCGGTCACGTCCGCGAGCCGGTGGGCGAACTCGTCGAACGCCGGGTCCGGACGCTCCCCGAGCCCGAGTTCGCGGAGCCGCTGCACGCGCGCGGGCGCGTCCTTGTCGATGGGTGTCAGCAGGAGATGACCGGTCGGGTCGTAGGTCATGGCGTGGCTCCGAAGCTCGGCACGGCGGCCGGGATGGTGGTGAGCAGATGCTGGACGAGGGTCAGCAGGGTACGGATGCCGGAGCTGGAGATCCGGGCGTCGCACACGACGACCGGCACCTCCGGCTTGAGGTCGAGCGCGGCCCGTACCTCGTCCGGCTCGTAGCGGTAGGCGCCGTCGAACTCGTTGACCGCCACGACGAACTGGATGCCCCGCCGCTCGAAGAAGTCCACGGCGGAGAAACACTCCTGGAGCCTGCGGGTGTCGGCGAGGACGACCGCACCGAGCGCTCCCTCGGAGAGCTCGTCCCACATGAACCAGAAGCGCTCCTGCCCGGGGGTGCCGAACAGATAGAGCACATGGCGGTCGTCGAGCGTCATGCGTCCGAAGTCCATGGCCACGGTGGTCGTGGTCTTGGACTCCACGCCCTCCAGGCTGTCGGTGGCCGCGCTGACCGAGGTCAGCAGCTCCTCGGTGCTGAGCGGTTCGATCTCGCTGACCGCGCCCACGAAGGTCGTCTTGCCCACGCCGAACCCACCCGCCACGAGGATCTTGAGCGCGGTGGGGAAGGGGTCGGTCGCGGAACTCTCGTGGCGCTCAGAGCCGTTGTCGTAGGCCATCGAGCACTGCCTCCAGCAAGGAACGGTCGGTTGGGGTGGCGTGGAACCGGGGGGCCCTGGCGGTGAGCGCCCCACAGTCCACGAGGTCGGAGAGCAGGACCTTGGTGACGACGGCCGGCAGCCGTAAGTGCGCCGCGATCTCGGCCACCGAGGTGGGCCCGTCGCACAGCCCGAGGGCCAGGCTGTGCTCGGGGCCCATGTGGGCCTGCGGGATCGAACCGGTCGCCATCACCATCGAAAGCAGGTCCAGCGTGGTGCTGGGCTTGGTCCGGCCGCCGCTCACGGTGTACGGCCGGATCAGCCGGCCTGCCGCGTCGTCGAGCCAGGGCCCTTCCTGATGGGACGTCATGTTCACTGCCCGATGCCACCGGCCGCGCCGGCCGTCTGACGGGCCGGCGTGATCAGGTACGGCCGGACGCTCTTGACGAGCATCGCCATCTCGTAGCCGAGGACGGCGGCGTCGGCCTCGCGCCCGGCGAGGACGGCCAGGCAGGTGCCCGAGCCCGCGGTGGAGACGAACAGGAGGGTGGAGTCGAGCTCCACGACCACCTGGCGGACCTCGCCGCCGTCCCCGAAGCGCGCGCCCGCGCTCCGGCCGAGCGAGTACAGACCTGAGGCCAGGGCCGCCATGTGGTCGGCGGCGTCGGGGTCGAGGCCGTGGACGGATTTCACGAGGCCGTCGGAGGAGAGCAGAACGGCGTTGCGGGTGTACGGGACCCGCTGGACCAGTCCGCTCAGCAGCCAGTCGAGATCCGAGGAATGGCCGTTCGGCACATTGCTCGCCATGGTGCATCTACTCCTTGTGCGCGTCGCCTGGACGCAGCGGTTCGTGGGGGGCGGGCTGGGATTCGGCGAGGCCGATTCCGCGCTGGAACGCGGCCATCAGACCGGGGTCGTGCAGGGCGTGCTCCTCGGGCTTGCGGGCCGCCGGCTCGTCGCGCAGCTGCGGGACGAGGTGCTCCTGGGCGCGCCGCTTCGGGAGGAGGGGCCGGCCGGTGGGCTCGGCCCTGGAGGACGTGGGCGCGGGGGGCAGCAGGGGGGCCTGGTGCCCGGCGCCGGCCGACTGTGCCGGTATCGCGGGGGTGGGACCGGCGTCCGGGTGGCCGTTGAGGTGGCCGCCCGGATGCGTGCTCGTACGGGAGTACGCGAGCGGGTCGGACAGCGAGGTCTCCTCGTGGCGGGCGGCGGCCCGCTCCGGGGAAGGCGCGGACACGGCCGTCGGCGCGGAGGCCTGGGCGTGCGCCGGCATCCGGTCGGTGGCCGGGACCGAGTGGCGGCCCTCGTAGTGGCCTTCGTGCCGGTCGGAGTGGTGGACGGCGGCGTGGGCCGGGACCTCGGTGTGGGCCGGGACCTGGACCGGCGCCGGAGCGTGCACCGGCTCGGGGGCGTGGACCGGCTCCTGCGTCGGGGGCTGGGGCTGGATCTGCACCTGGTTGGGCGGGACCGCCGGGGAGCCGACGGCCGCGGCGGCCTGGCGCTCGTGCTGTGCCAGGCCCTCGGGGTCGGCGCCGAGGAGGCCCTGCGGCAGCACGAGGACGGCCTGGACGCCGCCGTAGATGTTCGACTGGAGCCGTACGGCGATGCCGTGCCGGCGCGCGAGCGCCGAGACGACGAAGAGGCCGATGCGGCCGTCCTGGAGCAGATGCGCGACGTTGACCTGATCGGGATCGGAGAGCAGGGCGTTCATCTTGTTCTGCTCGGTGACGGGCATGCCCAGTCCGCGGTCCTCGACCTCGATCGCCAGGCCGGCCGTGACGTACTGGGCGCGCAGCAGCACCGTGGTGTGCGGGGCGGAGAACAGCGTCGCGTTCTCGACGAGTTCGGCGAGGAGGTGGATGACGTCGGCCACGGCATGGCCCCGGAGCGTACCGTCGATCGGCGGGACGAGCTTCACCCGCGGGTACTGCTCGACCTCGGCGATCGAGGAGCGGAGCACCTCGGTCATGGTGACCGGGTTCGACCACTGGCGGCGGGAGATAGCGCCACCGAGCACGGCGAGGTTCTCGGCGTGCCGGCGGATGCGGGTCGCCAGGTGGTCGACGTGGAACAGGCCCTTGAGCAGCTCCGGGTCCTCGACCTCGTTCTCCAGCTCGTCGAGGAGCTGGATCTCGCGGTGGACGAGGGACTGCAGGCGCCGGGCGAGGTTGACGAAGACCTCGACCTTCTGTTCGTTGCCGACGCTGCTGGAGAGTCGGGACGCCTGTACGACGGCTGCCACGGCGGCCTCGTGCGAGCGGTTCAACTCCTGGGACAGCAGGTCGAACTCGTCACCGGTCGCGGGGCCGGACGGCATCGCGGGGCGGGGCGGGAGCCCCTCTCCCCTGCGCAGCTGCTCGACGACCGTACGCAGTTCGCTCTGACCGCGGGCGCTGGAGCGGCGCAGGGCGTTGCAGCGGTCCAGGACCGCCTTGGCGGCCCGGTCGGCACCGAGCGCCGCGGCGGTCACGGAGGCGACGGTGAGGGCGGCCGCGCCGGTCAGCGCGGCCCAGAGGCCGGGCGTGGGGCTGGCTCCCGTGGAGCGGATGGTGAAGAGGACGGCCGCCGCGCCGCCCAGTGCCACCGCGACGGCGGGGAGCACGGAGGTGCGCAGGAGTTGGGGGCGTATGCGGGCTTCCGTCGGGAGCGGCGCGGACGGCTGCGCCGGGGGGGTACTGGGGGTGCCGGGGGTGCCGGGGGCTGAGCGGGCGCCCGACCGGCCGTGCCGCCCGCCCTCGCGTCGATCGGACCGCGAGGCGGGTGCGCGAAGTTGAGACATGAGTGTCCTTGGTACGTGCCCAGGAATCGGCGTACTGCGGGGAACAGGGGGACTGGAAGGGTGGGCTGAGGGGGTGCTTCAGACGGTCGTACAGGGGTGGTGCGGAGGTGTCGGGCAGGGGTGTCGTGCCGGGGGTGTCGAACAGGGGGTACTGCGAGGTGCGATGAGCCTACCGATGATCACCAACCACACACTGTAGTCGTCAACCGTTCATGTGCGGTGCGCAGTTGGCAAACTTACCCGTAGAGCGGCCCGGTCTGGTATCGCCCTTCGCACGACAGGCCGAGAACCACATGGCCGAAAGTCGACGCCTCACCGCCGTCGGGCCGTGGCGCGGCGGGAACGGAAGAGGGCGGAGGCGCTCGCACGCCCCCCGCCCTCTGCGAAAATCGTTCCCCACCGGAATCCCCCGGAGGAGGCGGGGACCGGCCGGTCCGCTCACGCACCACGTCACGGACGCGCCCTCCGGCGCCCCTCGGCCGGCGCCCGCGCCGGAGTCCCCAGGCGCCCGACCGGTACCCGGATTCACGTTCGCACCGCATACCGGGAAGCTCCACCCGTGACCGTCGGTAAGACCGGAACCTTCCCAGCCACCCACCAGGGGCGGGCGACAGGCTGCGCGGCCGGGGGGCGTCAGCTCGGCTCGTCGTAGACCACGGACCAGGGCCGGGGTGGCCCGTCCGGTGGGCGGGGGCCGTCGTCGCGGCGCAGGATCGCCGTGCGGTCGCGGGCGAACACGGCGGCCGCGAGCTCCGCGAAGTGAGGAGCCGCGGGGTGGGCGGACCGGCCGGCGGGCCAGGCCCCCGTCGTCCGCTGGACCAGGGGCCGGCCCGCCAGCGGCCGCCAGACGACACGGGGCTCCTTGCGGGCGACCGGCCCCTGGTCGAAGGCGACGCCGTGACCCGCGTGGACGAGGGCCAGCAGGAACTCGGGGTTGGAGGCATGCCGGAGCCGGCCGGGCACGAAGCCCTCGGCGCGGCAGGTGTCGAGGACCCGGTCGTACCAGCCGGGGGCCTGGGCGCGGGGGAAGAGCACGAGGTCGTGGCCGGACAGATCGGCGAGCGCGACCTCGGGGAGCCGGGCCAGCGGTGAGGTACGGGGCAGGACGACGCCGAGTTCCGCGCACACCTCCGGGCCGAGGTGGAGTCCGGTGTCGTCCACGGGCTGGTGGACGAGGCCGACGTCGAGTCCACCCGAGGCGAGCAGTCGCAGCTGTTCCTCGGTGGTGATCTCCTGGAGATCGACGGTCAGGCCCGGGGAGTGCTCCGCGCAGGCCGAGAGCAGCGTGGACAGCATGGCGACCGTCGTGTCGGGCGGAACGCCCGCGCGCAGGGCGCCCAGGCCGCCGTCCCCGGCCCGGCGGGCCAGCGTTCGTAACCGCTCCTCACGGGCCAGGAGTTCGCGGGCCTCGTCCAGCAGCACCATGCCTGCGGCGGTCAGCCTGACCTGGCGGTGCGATCGGTCGAACAGTTCGGCGCCGAGCTCCTTCTCCAGTCTGCGTACCGCCTGACTGAGGGGTGGCTGGGCCATGCCAAGCTGGTCGGCGGCCCGGCTGAAGTGCAGCTCGTCGGCGACGACGACGAAGATGCGCAGGTGGCGGAGGAGATCCACAGCCAGGGACCTTACGTGAGGGGTGAACCGATGGTCGAGGAGCGGATCCGCGAGGTCTTCGCGGGGGCGGGTGCGGAGGGGTTGCTGCACGCCGTCCCGGTGGACGGAGGGCCGGAGGCCGAGGAGACGGCCGTCGGCGCGGGGGCGGGCAAGGCGGACGTGGCCGGCGCCGCTTGGGCAGACAACGCGGACGTGGCCGTCGGCCCCGGAACGGGCAACGCCGAGGTGGCCGTCGGTGCGGACGAGCCCGTCGTGATCGCCTCGGTCTTCAAGGTGCTGCTGGTCCTGGAGTTCGCCCGGCAGGTGGCCGCCGGTCAGCTCGATCCCCGTGAGCGGGTGCGGGTCACGGCGGCCGACCGGCTCGGCGGCTGGGGCACCGCCGGCTGCGCGGACGACGTCGATCTGTCGCTGCGCGATCTGGCGTTCTTCGCGATGTCGGTGAGTGACAACTCGGCCGCGGATCTGCTCCTCGCCCGGGTCGGCCTGGACACGGTGCGTCTCCTCGCCGGGGAGCTCGGGCTGGCCCGTACCCGGATCATGGGTGGTCCCCGCGATGTACTGGACTCGATGCTCGCCGAGGTCGGCGCACGGGACGAGGCGGAGTTCGCGCGCCGGTACCCGGCTCTGCCGGACGATCGCAAGAGACGGCTGAGCGTGCTGGATCCGCGACGGACCAACGCCTCCACGCCCCGTGAGATCACCCGGCTGCTGCGCATGGTCTGGCGTGACGAGGCGGGTCCGCCGGAAGCCTGTGCTCAGGTGCGGGAACTGATGGGCCGCCAGATCTTCCGCCACCGGCTGGTGTCGGGGTTCCCCGACGAGGTGACGGTCGCGGCGAAGACCGGAACCCTGCCCGGGCTGCACATGGAGGCGGGTGTCGTCCGGTATCCCGACGGCGGTCGCTACGCGGTGTCCGTCTTCGCCACTACGCGGGAGCTGACCGCCTCGCGTACGGCGGTGGACTCGGCGATCGGCGCAGCGGCCAGGATCGCCGTGGACTTTCTCCGCGGTAGAGGCCTCTGACGTGCACTCATACGCATCCGCATATGAGGATTCCCTGATTTTGATCTTGGACGGCGGAGGTCGCGTCCTGATCTCCTGACGCCATGAACGACGACACAGACGCACAGCGCCCGAAGCGGCGCGTCCAGGGATTCGGCCGGCGTACGGTGCTGCGCGGCGCCGTGCTCGGCGCGGCCACCCCCTTGCTCCCCGCCACCGCCTCCGCGGCCACCGCATCCGACACGGTCACCACCGGGTCCTCGACGGCCGCTTCGGCCTCCTTCCGCTGGCTGGGCACCTCCGGCTGGCGCATCGACGTCGACGGCCGGACGGTGCTCTTCGACCCGTACGTCACCCGGTTCAAGACCGGTCTGTTCGACGGGGGCTTCAGGCCGGACACACAGCTGGAGTCCGACCCCGATCTCGTACGGGAGCACATAGGGAACCCCGAGATCGTTCTGGTCAGCCACTCCCACTGGGATCACATCGCGGATGTGCCCCACATCGCCAGGTCCACCGGCGCCCGGGTCGTCGGCACGGAGACCACGTTCCATCTCCTGGTCGGGTTCGGCGTCGACCCGGGACAGATCTCGGTGGTGAAGGGCGGCGAGGTACTGGACTTCGGCGGGATCACCGTCGAGGTCGTGTCGAGCCTGCACAGCCGGAACAAGCGGCACTCCTACTTCGCCCCGGGCACGCTGAACGCGCCGCCCGCGGCGGCCCCGAGCACCATCTCCGACCTGCCGGAGGGCGACACCCTCGCCTTCCAGGTGACGGCGGGGAGCGGCGGCCCTTCGGCGTTCCTGATGGGCGCCAGCGACTTCTCCGAGCGGGCCGTGCGGGGGCTGAGCCCCGACCTCGCGATGGTCGCGGTGCCGTCCAGCGCCGCCACCTCCCGCTACGTGCCCCGGCTGCTGCGGGCACTGGACCATCCCGGCGTCGTCGTGCCCGTCCACTGGGACAACTTCGAGGAGCCGCTGAGCGAGCCCCCGCGCCGCGACCCGGCGATGGACCTGGACGGATTCGTCACCCAGGTCCACCAGGAGTCCCCGACGAGCCGGATCGTCGTCCCGGACTACCGCACCACGTACGGCGGCGACATGCGGCCGAGACTCTGACCGAGGGGTCCGGGGACGTCCCGACGCCGCGCGCGGTGGTGGCGTAGTGCGGACCCGTCGCCGTCCGGGCCGCTCCGGACGGCGCGGGGACCGCGTAGGCGCATGCGGAGCTTCGCCGTGTCCGAGGCGATGCGGAAATCCGCGGTCAGGGCGCTCTCCAGGCCCAGGCCGATCGCGTATCCGTCGATCGCGGCGACCAGCGGTTTGTTCACACCGAGACAGGAGACGAAGAGGTCAGCCGGAGAATTCCCGTGTCAGAGCTGAACCCCATCGGATTCCGCACTTTCGTCGCGAATCTCGGCGTCAAGGACGATTCCAGGGACTTCTCGGTGGTGGCGTCCGAGCACCCGTGTACCGCTGCGGCGGTGTTCACCCAGTCCCGGTTCGCCGGGCCGAGCGTGCTGCTCAGCCGCGAGCACGTGGCCGAGGGCGCGGCCCGCGCCGTCGTCACCGTCTCGGAGAACGCCAACGTGGCCAACGGCGAGCGCGGGCGGCGGGACGCCGAGGAGGTGGTCGCGGAGGACTTGACCAGGCAGGTGGCCCGGGACGGTGAGGGTGCCACCAAGCTGATCGAGGTGGTGGTCGACGAGGCACGGGACGAGGCCCAGGCCCGCCGGGTCGCCAAGGCGATCGTCAACTCGCCGCTGGTGAAGACCGCCGTGCACGGCTCCGACCCGAGCTGGGGCCGGATCGCGATGGCCGTCGGCAAGTGCAAGGACGGCACCGGCATCGACCCGGACCAGGTGGTGATCCACTTCGGTGATCTGGAGGTCTACCCCGAGGCCGCGCCGGACCTGGAGCGGCTGACCGGGATCATGGCCGCCGACGAGGTGCTCATCCACGTCTCGCTGGTCACCGGCACCGCACGGGCCAGGGTCTGGGGCTGCGACCTGAGCGACGGCTACGTCCGGATCAACGCCGACTACACCACCTGACGGCCCGTTCAACGCCGACCACCCCCCTCACGGCCCGTCGACGCCTGACCGCCCCGGCTCCGGCACGCCGGAGCCGGGGCGGTGCGCGGTAGCCGCCCGCAGCACACGATCACGCCCTTCAGCGGGAAGACGCTCCGGCATCCGGACGGCCTCGGCGAGTCACCCCCCGGCCGACGTCACCGCTCGCCCGCGAGGTCGAGGTCGTCGCTCCGCGTCTCGGCCGCGATCTCGGTACGCGGGGGGCGGCGCCACGGACGTGCGATCGGTCCGGACACGGACCGCCACCACGGCTCCCCGGGCACCTTCCCCGCAGGCTCGAACGGCTCACCGGGCCTGGGGAACGCCACCGCCTGGCCGGCCTCCGCGGCCGCGTCGCCCGTCCACTCCCCCGGCTCGGCCCACGCGTGCGGGGCGAGGTTGAACGTGCCCCAGTGGATCGGCAGCATCACACCGGCCGCCGCGCCCCCCTGGAGGTCCAGATGGGCCCGCATGCCCTCCTCCGGAGTCATGTGGATGTCGGTCCAGAACTCCGAGTAGGCGCCGATCTGGATCATGGTGGCGTCGAAGGGGCCGTGCGCGGCGCCGATCTCCTTGAATCCGGAGAAGTAGCCGGTGTCCCCGCTGTGGAAGATCCGGTGTTCGGGGCCCTGGACGGCCCAGGACGCCCAGAGCGTGTGCTGGCGGTTGCGGATGCCCCGGCCGCAGAAGTGGCGGGCCGGGGTGGCCGTGAGCCGCAGCCCGCCGATCTCGGCGGACTCGGTCCAGTCCAGCTCGCGGAGGCGGGACGGGGCCACACCCCAGCGCTCCAGGTGCGCGCCGACGCCGAGCGGCACCGCGAAGACGGTCTCGGTGGCGGCGAGCGCCTTGATCGTCGGCAGGTCGAGGTGGTCGTAGTGGTCGTGCGAGATCACGACGACGTCGACCGGCCCGAGCGCGGCGAGGGGCGCGGGCACGGGGTGGAGCCGCTTGGGACCGGCGAAGGGGAACGGCGAGCAGCGGTCTCCCCAGACCGGGTCGAAGAGGACCCGGCACCCGTCGATCTCGGCGAGGACGCCGGAGTGCCCCATCCAGGTGAGGCGCAGGCCGGTGACCGGCGCCTTGGCCAGGTCCGCGACGGTGGTGGGATGGACGGGGATCGTGCCGGTGGGGGCTCGGCGCGCGCGCCCTTCCTTCTCGAAGTAGATCTTGGCGAACTCCAGCGTGGAGCCCGAGGGCCCGCGGCGGGCCGGTTCGGGGTTCTGGAAGATCCCGTCCGCGAAGTTCGGCGAACGGCGGATACGGGCGAGGCGCTCGCCCGCGGGGTCCGCGCCGAAGGACTCGGGGCGCAGCGCGCGCAGCCGGGTGCGTGGCGAACGGTCGGAGCCGGTACCGGTCACAGGACCTCCTGATCTCTGGGGGTCGTTCCATTATGGGCGGCCCGCGCCGCGGACGGTCGGGGAGACCGGTCATACTGAACCGTTGTTCAGTAAAAAACCCTCCTGAGGAGACCCCCGCGATGAGCCCCACCCCCTTGCTGTCCGTCGACTGGACCGATCACGTGACCGGCCGCCGCGGCCATCTGGTCGTCGACAGGCTGGTGCGCGGGGTGGCCAGCGGCGGGCTGCGGATGCGCGAGGGGTGCACGGTCGCCGAGGTCACCGGGCTCGCCCGCGGCATGACCATGAAGGAGGCCCTGCACTACGACCCCGAGGCCCGGTACGTCCCGCTGGGCGGCGCCAAGGGCGGCATCGACTGCGACCCCCGCTCCCCCGAGGCGTACGGCGTCCTCGTGCGCTACCTGCGGGCCATGCGGCCGTACATCGAGCGGTTCTGGACCACCGGGGAGGACCTCGGGCTCACCCAGGACCTGGTGGACCGGGCCGCGGCCGAGGCCGGTCTCGTCTCCTCCGTGCAGGCCGTGTACCCGCTCCTGGAGGACGAGGCGACGGCCCGGAAGCGGCTCTCCGACGCGTTCGCGATCGAGGTGGACGGCATCGGGCTCGACGAACTGGTGGGCGGCCTGGGAGTGGCCGAATCCGTACTCGTCGCCCTCGACCGGGCCGGGCGGGAGCACGCCGGGACCCGGGTGTCGGTGCAGGGGCTCGGCACGATGGGCGGGGCCACCGCCCGCTTCCTGGCCCGGGCCGGGCTGCGCGTGGTGGCGGTCGCCGACGTCCGGGGCACGATCGTGAACCCCGACGGCCTCGACGTCGAGTCCCTGCTCGCCGCCCGCGACGCCCATGGCGCGGTCGACCGCGCGGCCCTGCGGCCCGGCGACCGGGAGGAGCCCCGGGACGCCTGGCTCGCGGTCGACGCGGAGGTCCTGGTCCCGGCGGCCGTCTCGTACGCGATCGACGCCGGGAACCAGGGACGGATCACGGCCCGCTGGATCGCGGAGGCGGCCAACATGCCGGTGCTCCCGGAGGCCGAGGAGGCCCTCGCGGCGCGCGGGGTGACCGTGCTGCCCGATGTCGTCGTGAACTCGTGCACGAACGCCTGGTGGTGGTGGACGCTCTTCGGTGACATCGAGGCCGACGCCGATCAGGCCTTCGCCCGGGTACGCCGGTCCATGCGGGAGCTGGTGGGCGGCATGCTCGACCGGGCGGCGGCGGACGGCACCGGCCCGCGCGCCGCGGCGCACGCGCTGGTCGAGGAGCGGCTGCCGGTGATCGCCGAGCGCTACGGCTGGTACTGACCAGGCCAGGCCGCCCGTCCCTCGCCCCCAGGCGCGCGGTCGGCCCGTCGGCCCGTCGGCGATCATGCCCTTGTCATGTGCTGTGTAGGCTGCCCGTCGTGGCGAGAGTGCGGTTGAGCGTGGCGGAGCGGCGTGAGGAGCTGCTGCGGGCCGCCGTCGAACAGATCGAGGCCCGGGGCGTCCCGGCCGTCCGGATCTCCGACGTGGCCTCGGCGCTCGGGGTGAGCAACGCCCTGGTGCTCTATCACTTCTCGACCAAGGAACAGCTGGTCGCGGCCGCCTTCTCGCACGCGGCCGAGGGTGATCTCGCCCGTCTGCGCCAGTTGCTCGGACGCCGCTCCACGGCGGTGCGTCGGCTGCGCGCGGCCGTGCGCTGGTACGCCCCGACCGGGCGGGCCAAGGGCTGGCGACTATGGATCGAGGGATGGGCCGCCTCGCTGCGCGATCCCGAGCTGCGCGGGGTCGCCGCCTCGCTGGACCGGGAGTGGAAGGCGGAGCTGGCCCGGGTGATGGCGGAGGGGGCCGCGGCCGGCGAGTTCCGCTGCGCGGATCCGACCGCGGCGGCCTGGCGGCTCACCGCGTTCCTCGACGGGCTCGCGGTACAGACGACGGCGTACGCCGGCTCCCTGTCGCGCGCCACGCTGCTGCGGTGGGCGAACGCCGCCCTGGACCGGGAGCTGGGCCTGCCCGAGGAGCCCCGTGACGGCGAGCGGGACGGAGCGCCGGCGCCGACCGGCCTCTAGCGCGTGTCCTGTCGGCCCGCGCGCGGCGGAGGGACCGGTCCCGGCGGCGCCGTCGGTCGCCGTGACCGCAGTGGCTGGGCTCTCCTCGTCAGATCAGTTCGAAGACCGCAGAGACGGTGACCTGCTCCTCGATCTCGCCGGGTGCCAGCGGGACGCCCGGCTCGTCCGCGGGCATCGCGGGGACGGCGCCGGGGCCCGGACGCATCGAGTCGCCCTCGCTGAGCGAGACCAGCCGGCCGAGCCGGTGTCCGCTGAGCCGCGCGTGCTGCGAGGCCTTCTCGTACGCGTCCTGGAAGGCGGCCTCACGCGCCTTCACCCGCAGCGCCGACGGGTCGGCGACGTCGAAGACGACGCCGTTGATCCGGCCGGCGTCGCCGGTGGCGTCGTTGACGGCGCCGATGACCTGGCCGGTCCTGTCGAGGTCGCGGACCTTCACGGAGAACGACTGCCCGGCCTGGTAGCCGGTCACCTTGCTCTCCCCGTCGGTGTTCTGCGAGTACACCGGGGAGAGCGAGAGGCTGTCCGTCCGGATGTCGCGGTCCGCGATCCCCTCCGTGTGCAGCACGTCAAGGAGAGCCTGGGCGGCGGTGTTCTGCGCCGCCATCGCCTCCTTCGCCGTCTTGCGGGTGGCCTCGACCCCGACGGACAGGATCGCCAGATCCGGTGCGGCGGCCGCCCGGCCGCTCCCGGTGACCGAGACCGTGGCCGGCGCGGCCGACCGGGCGGCGGTGCGCAGGGAGGCCCGCTCGGGGGCCGCGGCCAGGGCGGGGGCGGCCGTGGCGACGAGCAGCCCGCCGAGCACGGCGGTGGCGGCGAGCAGACGGGCGGCGCGGGCCGTCGTCACAGCACGGGCCGTCGTCACAGCACGGGCCGTCGTCACAGCACGGGCCGTCGTCACAGCACGGGCCGTCGTCACAGCACGGGCGGTCGTCGTGGTGCGGGCATCCGTCGCGGTGCGGGCGATCCCGGCGGCACGAGCGGTACGAGCGGTGGTCGCGGTGCGGGCGGTCCGGGGCTGGCGGGTCGTCACAGGCGGTCCCTTCAGGGGTGGCTGCCGGGGCTCCGGCGCGCACATCCCAGCACCCTGCGCCGCCGCCTCCCGCACGCCACTCCTGACCGGCGGCCGCCTTCACCTCTCCGTACCAGCCGGGGCCCCGCCGCCGAGCCGCGCTCAGGTCTGGACGAGCGGCGCGTACGCGTCGGACTCCAGCCCGAAGGTCCAGGCCACGCCCTCCCGGGCAGTCCGGGTCGAGGGAGGCACGCGCAGCCAGTACGTGCGGTGGCTGCCGTCCGGTTCGGGGGTGGAGTTGACCACCTCGACCATCACCACGTCCTCGTCGTCGGCCAGTTCGACACGCCACAGGACACCCGTCTCGTCACGGTGCACGTGCCGGGCGTCCGAGTCGGCGAGGTAGCGGTCGTAGCCGTAGTACTCCAGCATCACGCGCCGCAGTTCGGCGTTCCGCTCCGCGCGTATCAGTTCGGGGGTGAGGTCGACGAGATCCGCCAGGAAGTCGGCGTCCACCGGCATGCCGCGCCAGGCGTGCAGGGCGAAGCCGTCGGGGTACGCGAGTGCCGGGCCGTCGCCCCGGTCGAGGCGCCCTGCCTCGTCCCGGTGGAGCTCCACCGGGCGCTCGCAGACCACGGCGACCTTCTCGTAGGGCCACCACCAGCCGGCGTGCTCCGCTACGGCGGCGAGCCCCGCGAGCCGCCCGCCCCGCCCGTCGAAGGCAGCCAGCCAGGCGGCGTCGTGCTGCCCGAGCACCGCGTCGAGCAGCACGAGCCGCACCGCGGTCGCCTCCCGCGCGGTCCCGTCGGTGACTCTTTCCGCGGCGGCCTCGGTCACCCCGGCCCGGATGCGGTCGGCGAGCGCCCGCGTGAGGTCCCAGAGCCCCGCGCCGGTCGCCTGCCAGTGCGCCGCCCAGCCCGCGGGACCGAGCGCGTCGTGGAGGCTTCGCCGCTCCTCGGCCCAGGGCCGGGTGCGGACCTCGTCCCGTACCGAACGGCCCGGGTCGGTGAGGCCCCGGACGAGCGCGACGGCCGCGAGCGGCGAGTCGGCCCAGAGCACGCGCGCGGGCTCGGCGAGCCCGGCCGTGCGGTAGGCGAGCCGTATCCCGGCCTCGGCGGCGGCGCGATCGGCCGGTCCGGTGGCCGCGGCGACGGCCCGCCACTTGTCCTGTGCGGTGGTGCGGTTCATGCCGGTGTCCCCCAAGTCCTCGTCCTTGCACATCTCGAGCCCCTCACGTCCGTCGGGCCGTCAGTCCGCGACGATCCGGAAGGCGCCGGGGACGTACTCGCGCTGCCGCACGACCCGGTACCAGCCCTTGGGCAGGGCTATCGGGGCGTGCTCCTCGTGCACCACCCGGCCGCCCTCGGGCAGTTCGAGCAGCAGCGGGCCGAGCGGGCCCGACTCCCGCACGAGCCGGCCGGGTCCGGGAATCGCGTGGGCGTGCCCGGTCACCTCGCCGAGGGCGAGGACGAGCCGGCCCCTGACGTCCCGCGGCTCCCCCGCCGCGGTCTTCGCGCGGGGCGGTACGGCCGCCTCCTCGACGGGCGCGATCAGCACGTCTCCCTGCCGGTACATGGCTCTCCCCTTCCCGTTCGGCCCGGTGCGACCGAACACGAGAACGACGCTAGGGGCAGGGTCTGACAATCGCCCCGAGCCCGGCCGAGCGGCCCCCGGCGAACGGCGTTGTCGGTGCCGCTTGGTAGAACTCTTCGCATCAGCCGATCAACGTCGTCCGTTGTCTGGAGCACCGTCATGACCATCGGGAATTACCAGAGCGAGTTCCACGGCCTTCCCGTGTTCGACTTCCCGGGCGCCCGCGCGGACGCCGACGGGGAGGCGGACGCGGCCGCGTCCACCCCGCTTCCCGACGCCGCCGCGGTCGCCTGGCGGATCTCCGCCCCGACGTACAGCGACCCCGGGGACGAGCACTGGGAGCCGCTCTTCGAGCGGTTCCTCAAGACGGTCGACCCGGAGCGGGTGCGTGCCCTGGTCGTCGGAGGCTGGGACGAGCCGTACGAGAACTCGTCCGCCCCCGTCGTCGCGGCGCTGATCGCCGCCCGTGACCGGCTCACGGACCTGCGGGCGGTGTTCCTCGGGGACATGACGTTCGAGGACTGCGAGATCTCGTGGATCATCCAGTCCGACGTGACGCCGCTGCTCGCCGCCTACCCGGCCCTGCGGGAGTTCGGGGTCCGCGGGGCCACGGAACTGGCCTTCCCGTCGATCCGTCACGACAGCCTGGAGACCCTGGTGGTCGAGTCCGGCGGCCTGCCGGCCGAGGTCGTGCGCGGGATCGTCGGCAGCGAGCTGCCCGCCCTGGAGAACCTGCGGATCTGGCTCGGCACCGACCAGTACGGCGGTGACAGCAACACCGAGGACCTCGCGCCCCTGCTCACCGGGACGGCCTTCCCCGCCCTGCGCAGCCTGGGCCTGTGCAACAGCGTCATCCAGGACGACGTCGCCGCGGCCGTGGCCGGCGCCCCGGTCGTCGCCAGGATCGAGCGCCTCGACCTCTCCATGGGCGTCCTCACCGACGAGGGTGCGACGGCCCTCCTCGACGGGCAGCCGCTGACCCACCTCACCCACCTCGACCTCTCCCACCACTACCTGTCGGAGGCCATGCGCGACCGGGTCCGCGGCGCGCTCGCCCCGCACGGCGTCACGGTCGTCCTCGACGACCCGCAGGAGGCGGAGGACGACGGCGACGGCGAGGTCTACCGTTACGTCGCGGTCGCCGAATGACCACCGCCCCGCGCCTCGTCGTCGTCGGTGATCCGGCGGGCCGCCGCGTCGCGTTCTTCCAGGACGCGCTGCGGGCCGCCGGGCTGCCCGGGGCGCGGGTGGTGTCCTGGCCGGACGTGCTGTGCGGCCGGGCCCGGTTCGCCGCCGGCGAGACCGTACGACTGGACTCGCCCGGCGAGGACGCGGAGGCCGACCGGCTGCTGCGCGGGGTCGACGACCCGGCGCGGGTCGAGGGCTCCGGCCGCTGGTACGCCCGGTTCACGGCCGCCGTCCCGGCGCTCTCGCAGGCCGTGGCGGAGGCGGGTGCGGCCCTGGTCGACGACCCCGGCGAGCTCGCGGTCCTGTTCGACAAGCGGCTGAGCCACGGCCGGCTTCGGGCGGCCGGCGTGCCGGTGCCCGAGTCGCCGACCTCCGGCCCCGCCGCCCCGGCCGTGGGCGGCTGGGCGGACCTCCGTTCGCTGCTCGACACGGCCGGGCTGCGCCGGGTGTTCGTGAAGCCGGCGCACGGCTCGTCCGCCTCGGGGGTGCTCGCGGTGGAGACGAACGGAGCGGGCAGGATCCAGGCGACCACCTCGGTGGAGCGCGTACCGGACGGCCGTCTCTTCAACTCCCTGCGGGTGCGGCGCTACACGAGCGAGCGGGAGATCGCCGCGATCGTGGACGCCCTCGCCCCCGACGGACTGCACGTCGAGCGCTGGCTGCCGAAGGCCACGCAGGACGGCCGCGCCGCCGATCTGCGGGTGGTGGTGATCGACGGCCGGGCCACCCATGCCGTCGTCCGCACCAGCCGCTCCCCCATGACCAATCTGCATCTGGGCGGCGCCCGGGGCGACCTGGCCGCCGCACGGGCCGCGATCGCCGCGGCCGGCGGGCGGTGGGAGGACGCGCTCGACGTGTGCGAGCGGGCCGCGGCCGCCTTCCCCGGCACCCGGTGCGTGGGCGTCGACCTGCTGCCCGCCACCGGCTGGCGCCGCTTCGCGGTGGGCGAGGTGAACGCCTTCGGCGATCTGCTGCCCGGGCTCACGGGCCTTCCGGGCCGCTGGGCGGAGGGCCTCGACACGTACGCGGCGCAGGTCGCCGCGCAGTTCCCCCGGGCCGGCCGCACCGACACCCGCCCCCCTCACGCGATCCCCCGCACCACAGGAACGAGCACCACGTGAACCAGCCCGACATGAACGCGATCGTCGGCAGCCACGACCTGCTCCTGGTCACCCTCGACACGCTGCGGTACGACGTGGCGGCCGAGCTGGCGGCCGAGGGGCGCCTCCCCCACCTCGCCCGGCACCTGCCCGGCGGGGCCTGGGAGCGCCGGCACGCGCCCGGCAGCTTCACGTACGCCTCCCACCAGGCGATCTTCGCCGGCTTCCTGCCGACGCCGGACGCCCCGGGACCGCACCCCCGGCTCTTCGCGGCCCGTTTCGCGGGCAGCGAGTCGACCGCCGACGGCACCTACGTCCACGACACCCCGGACCTCGTCTCGGCACTCGCGGGCGAGGGCTACCGGACGGTCTGCGTCGGCGGTGTGGGCTTCTTCAACAAGCAGCCGCCCCTCGGCTCGGTGCTCCCGGACCTGTTCCAGGAGAGCCACTGGGAGCCGTCCTTCGGCGTCGCGTCCCCGACCTCCTTCGAGTCCCAGGTGGCCCGTGCCGAGGAGGTCGTGGCCGCGCTCCCCCACGAGCGCCGGCTCTTCCTCTTCGTCAACGTGTCCGCGCTGCACCAGCCCAACTGGTTCCACCTGCCCGGGGCGACCCGCGAGGCCGGCGACTCCCGGGCCACGCACGCGGCGGCCCTCGAGTACGTCGACCGGCACATCGGACGGCTCTTCGCCGCGATGAGCCGCCGGCGGCCCTGCTTCGCGATCGTCTGCTCGGACCACGGCACCGCGTACGGGGAGGACGGCCACACCGGTCACCGGCTCGGCCACGAGGTCGTGTGGACCGTGCCGTACGCGCAGTTCGTCCTGGACGGCCCCGAGCCGGAGGCGGCGGCATGAGCGAGACCACCACCCCGCGCCCGTACCGCAGCTACGTCTACGCCTATCCGCACAAGACGGCGTACCGCGCGCTCCCCGAGCGGCCCTCCCTCGGCGCCCTCTGGGAGGGGGAGCCGAGGGACGCGCTGTCGCTCTACGCGCACATACCGTTCTGCGAGGTCCGCTGCGGTTTCTGCAACCTCTTCACCCGCATCGGCGCGCCCGACGAGCTGACCACCCGCTATCTCGACGCCCTCGACCGCCAGGCCACGGCGGTCCGCGAGGCGCTCGGAGACCGGGCCCCGGTTCGGTTCGCGACGGCCGCGTTCGGCGGCGGCACGCCCACCTTCCTCACCGCCGCCGAGCTGGAGCGGCTCTGCGACATCGCCGAGAAGCGGATGGGCGTCGACCTGCGGGCGGTACCGCTCTCCGTCGAGACCTCCCCCGCGACCGCGACCGCCGACCGGCTCGCGCTCCTCGCCGAGCGCGGCGCGACCCGTCTCAGCATCGGGGTGCAGAGCTTCGTGGAGGCGGAGGCCCGGGCGGCGGTCCGGCCGCAGCGGCGCGCGGACGTCGAGGCCGCGCTCGGCAGGATCCGGGACACCGGCGTGCCCGTCCTGAACATCGACCTCATCTACGGCATCGACGGCCAGACCGAGGAGTCCTGGCGCTCCTCGCTCGACGCGGCGCTCGCCTGGCGCCCCGAGGAGCTGTACCTCTACCCGCTGTACGTCCGTCCGCTCACCGGCCTCGGCCGGCTGACCCCCGCCGCCGACCACGAGTGGGACGAGCACCGGCTGCGCCTCTACCGGTACGGCCGGGACCACCTCCGGGCTCACGGCTACGAGCAGGTGTCGATGCGGATGTTCCGGCGGACGGACGCCGTTCCCCTCGGCCCGGACGACTACGCCTGCCAGACGGACGGGATGATCGGCCTGGGCTGCGGGGCGCGCTCGTACACCTCGGCGCTGCACTACTCCTTCGACTACGCCGTCGACATGCGCGAGATCCGCTCGATCATCGACGCCTACACGGAGACCGAGGACTTCTCGCGCGTCGAGGTGGGCCGGTGGGTCGACGCGGAGGAGGCCCGCCGCCGCCATCTGCTCCAGTCCCTGCTCCAGGCCGAGGGCATGCCGGTCGCCGGCTACGAGGAGCGGTTCGGTTCCTCGCCGTTCGCGGACTTCCCGGCCGAGCTGGCCCGGTTCGAGGCCCTCGGCTGGCTCGACGCGGACGCCCCCGCGGGGCTGCTCCGGCTCTCGCCCGAGGGGCTCGCGTACTCGGACGGGCTCGGCCCGGAGCTGTTCTCGCCCGACGTGCGGGCCGCCATGGCCGCGTACGAGCCGAAGTAGGGGCGGGCATGGATCTGACGCTGCTGTACCGCGGCCCGCTCGCCTCCTGCGACTTCGACTGCCCTTACTGTCCCTTCGCCAAGCGCCGGGACAGCCGCGAGCAGCTGCGCGCGGACCGGGCCGCGCTCGACCGGTTCACGGGGTGGGCCGCCGGGCAGACCGGCGACCGGCTGCGGATCCTCTTCACCCCGTGGGGCGAGGGCCTGGTGCGCTCCTGGTACCGGCGGGCGCTCGTCGACCTGTCACGGCTGCCGCACGTCGAGCGGGTCGCGATCCAGACGAATCTGAGCTGCCGGACCGACTGGCTGGCGGACGCGGACCCGGAGACCGTCGCCCTCTGGTGCACCTTCCACCCGGGCCAGACGCCGTACGGGCGGTTCCTCGGCAAGTGCCGCGAGCTGACGGACCGGGGCATCCGGTTCAGCGTCGGTGTGGTGGGCCTGCCCGAGCACCGGGAGGACGCCCGCAGGCTCCGCGCCGCCCTGCCGCCGCACGTCTACCTCTGGGTGAACGCGGCCGAGGGGCACACGTACACGGACGCGGAGGCAGAGGAGTGGACGGGGATCGATCCCCTCTTCCCGTACAGCAGACGGCCGCACCGCTCGGCGGGGCTGCCGTGCCGTACGGGCGAGTCGGTGATCTCGGTGGACGGCGAGGGGACGGTGCGGCGCTGCCACTTCGTCAAGGCCGAGCTGGGCAACCTGTACGACGGGTCGTACCGTGCCGCGCTGCGCCCCCGGGCCTGCCCCCTCGCCGTCTGCGACTGCCACATCGGCTACGTCCATCTGGAGACGCTGCCGCTGTACGACGTGTTCGCCGGCGGGGTCCTGGAGCGGATCCCGGCCGGCGGTCCGTCGCCCCTCGGAAGGGCTCTCAGAGAGGCATGAGGTCGGGGCGCTTGGCCTCGACGTGGTCGCCCGAGCTCTCGCCGCGCAGCCTGCGCCCGATCCACGGCACGAGGTACTCCTTGGCCCAGTGGATGTCGTCGCGGCGCACCTCCAGCGTGCCGCGCGGGGGGCGCGGCGGCCACGGCTGGTCCGGGTCGGCCGGCACCGGCAGGCCGAGGACCTGGGCGGCGCGCAGGGCGACACGGGTGTGGCCGTCGGGCGAGAGGTGCAGCCGGTCGTCGTCCCAGGCCCGCAGGTCCTGCACGGACCTGAGCGACCACAGGTCGAGGACCGGACAGTCGTAGCGGTCCGCGATGGACCGGACGTGGGCCGTGTAGGTGGCGATCTTCCCGCGCAGGTGCCGGAGCACGGGGATGTCCCGGGTGTCGAAGCCGGTGGTCACCATGACGGTGCCGACGGCGGAGGTCAGGTCCGCGACGGCGCGCTCGAAGCGCTCGGCCACGTCGTCGGGGTCCGTACCGGGCCGGATGATGTCGTTGCCGCCGGCACAGAAGGTCACCAGGTCGGGGGCGAGTTCCTTCGCGCGGGGGACCTGTTCGGCGACGATCTGGTCGAGCAGGCGTCCGCGTACGGCCAGGTTGGCGTAGCGGAACTCGTCCTGCTCCGGCAGCTGGTCGGCGAGCAGGACCGCGAACCGGTCCGCCCAGCCGACGTAGGTCCCGTCGGGCCCGGGGTCTCCGACGCCCTCGGTGAAGCTGTCACCGATCGCCGCGTACGACCCGAATGCGTTCTTGTCTCTTGATCTCGAATCGTCTGCCACGGGAGCACATCCTTCCCTTTCGGATGTGACCTACGCGACCGTAAGGAGGGGTTGACGGAGGGTGACATATGCCACCGATAAAGATTCCCCCAAGCCGGAATACGCCGACGGCCCGGCACCTGGGTGCCGGGCCGTCGTGGTGCGTCCGTGTCAGACGGAGACGCCGTGCTGGCGGAGGTAGGCCAGCGGGTCGACGTCGGAGCCGTAGTTCGGAGAGGTACGGATCTCGAAGTGCAGGTGCGGGCCGGTGGAGTTGCCGGTCGAGCCGGAGAGGCCGATCTGCTGGCCGCCGCTGACGGACTGGCCGGACGAGACGGAGAGGGAGGAGAGGTGCGCGTACTGCGAGTAGTTGCCGTCGGCGTGCTGGATGACGACCTCGTTGCCGTACGAACCGCTCCAGCCGGCGGAGACGACGGTGCCGGCGCCGACGGCGCGGACGGTCGTGCCGGAGGAGGCGATGAAGTCGACACCGGTGTGGTAGCCGGAGGACCACATGGAGCCGGAGGCACGGTACGGGGTGGAGAAGCCACCGCTGACGGGGGCGACCCAGCCGGACGCGGAGGTCGAGGACCCCGCCGACTGCGAGGTCCGCGCCGACTGCGAGGAGGAGGACTCCGAGGCGGCGGCCGGGGCGGAGGAGCGCTCGCTGCTCCGGGAGGCGCGCGAGGTGTCGCCGTTCTTCTCGGAGCTCTGCGTGCTCTTCGGGGCGGCCTTGGGCGCGGCGCTCTTGGGGGCGGCGGTCTTGGGCGCGGCGCTCTGCGCGGCGGCGGTGTTCTTGGCGCCGAGGGTGAGCTTCATGCCGGGCAGGATCAGCGAGGGGTTCTCGCCGACGACCTGGCGGTTGTCCTCGTACAGCTTCTGCCAGCCGCCCGCGAGGTGGTGCTCGGTGGCGATCTTCGACAGGTAGTCACCGCTGACGACGGAGTACGTCTTCGACGCGGCCTTCGTCACGGCGGGCGCGGCCTGGAGGGCGGCGGGCGCCTTCACCTGGGCGGCGGCGACGGCCTGGGCGGGGACGGCGGCCGGGGCGGCCTGCTCGGCGGCGTGGGCTCCGGTGGCGCCGAGGAGCGGGAGCGCGACGACGGCGCCTCCCGTACTGGCGACGACGAGACCCCGGGTGAGGGAATTGATCTTCGGACGGCGGTGCTTACCCTTCGCGGGCATGGCGAATTCCTCTCCGGCGCCTACGAGGTGAGCTGTCGGGTTCGGACTGGAGATGCCCGGCCGCGTTCTCACGCGGCTTCACCCCAAGCCGTCCTGTGTCGCGGGACCGGCGTACTTCCTGGGTCCCCCGCTCCTGCCACGCATGGGATGAGTGCGGATTCCGGACGGTGGCAGGATTCGGCGGTCCGACCGGATTGACGGTGACGCTAGACGAGCGAGGTCGGAGCAAACAAGCCGCGAATTCCACCCGGTATTGACCGGGGCGAATTTCGGGCGGAAATCCGGTCACCCTCCGTTGATGACGGTCCTTCGATTTCCTTTTTCCGTACGGCAATTGCTCGGGGCCGTCGGCCACGATCCGTCACTTCTATGACCCTGCTCACGCGGCACCGCCCATCTCGCCTGCAAACAGGGCGCGTTCCCCTTAACGCCCCATTTCGGACAGATCACCCATTCCCGTCCGAGGGGGTGCGCGGACCCCCTCCCACCTGGATGATTGTCCTAGGCACCGATCTCGCATCGGGCCCCCGAACGTCGACCCCCAGGAGCATCCGTGACGCAGCAGCTGCCGCAGGTCCCGCCCACCGAAGCGAACGAGCCCGAGCTGGCCGAGGTCCGCAACTTCCGGGACGTGGGCGGCCTGCCGACGACGGACGGGCGCGCCGTGCGGCCCGGACGCCTCTTCCGCAGCGGCCACCTCGCCCACGCCACCGAGGCGGACGCCGCCTTCCTCACCACGCTGGGCCTGCACACCGTCTTCGACTTCCGCAACGAGGCCGACCGCAAGGTCGAGGGGGCGGACGTCGAGCTCCCCGGCGTGCGGAACGTGAACATACCCCTCAACGACCCGGCCGACGGCAAGGAGTTCTGGAAGCTGGTGCGCGACGGCGACATCGCGCAGCTGCGGGAGATCCTGGGCGACGGCAAGGCGGCCGCCCGGATGTCCGATTCGTACCGCAAGATGATCGTCGAGCGGACGTCGGAGCACAGCCGGATCCTGCACTCCATGGCGGAGGAGAGCGTCCCGGCGCTGATGCACTGCGCGGCGGGCAAGGACCGCGCCGGCCTCTCCATCGCGATCACGCTGCTCGCCCTCGGCGTCGAGCGCGAGGCGATCGAGGCCGACTACGTGAAGTCGAACGACCCGCACCGCCGCTACAAGGTGCGCCGCAGCTCCACCGCCGCGGACGCGATGTCGCCCGAGGTGATGGAGCTGCTGAGCCCGCTCTTCGACGCGCGGGTGGAGTATCTGCGGGCCGCGTTCGAGACGATCGACGTGACCTGGGGTTCGGTGGAGACCTACCTCACGGAGGGACTCAAGCTGGCCCCGGAGACCCGCGAGCGCCTGCGGGAGCGCTTCCTCGCCGAGGCGTAGGCGGCACCCCGCCTACTGGTTCTGCCCGCCCAGCATGAAGAGCAGATAGAGGAAGCCGGCGAAGAGGTGCCCGGCGACCAGGTACGCGAAGAGGCGGAGGACCAGGCCCTTGGGGAACTTGCCTTCCCCGCGCTCCTCGCCGGTGACAGCTCGTGACTTCTCGGACATCTCGGTCCTTTTCTGACGAAGGGGCGCGTTCCCGCGAAGGGGTACGCGGGGGGTCAGCGACGGTGCGGGGTTCCGTCACCGAGGCACAGCTCGGCGACGGGACTCTGCATCAGGGTGTGAACGAAGAGCAGCTCGGCCCCGCCGGGGGTGGCGGCGCCGATGCGGTGCGGGGTGAGCGAGTCGAAGTGCGCGCTGTCTCCGGCGTCGAGGACGTGCACGGCGTCACCCAGCGCCAGCCGCACCCGCCCCTCCAGGACGTGGATCCACTCCTCGCCGGGGTGGACGCGCACGATGTCGGCCCGGGTGGCGTACGGCACGTGGACGCGAAGGCACTGGAGCGCCCGCCCGGCGCCGCCGGCCTGCCGGTAGATCCAGCCGTCGGCCTCGACGGGCTCGGAGCGGCCGGCCCGGACGACGGGGTCGCGCTCGGGCGGTGTCTCGCCGAGGAGCTCGGAGACCGTCGTACCGTAGATACGGGCGAGGGCCAGCAGCATCGGCAGCGAGGGTTGCCGGTTCCCCGTCTCCAGGCGCGAGAGGTGCGCCGGGGAGAGGCCGGCCCGCTGGGCGGCGGCCTCCAGGGTGAGTCCCCGGCGGCGGCGCAGGGCCCGCAGCTGCGGGGCGACGTCGGGCAGGACGCCGGAGGTGGCGGGGTCCGGGGAGGTCTCCCCGGGGGCGTGGTCCATGCATCCATTGCGCCAGGATCATGCCTCTGAGGCAAGTTTCTTGCCTCAGAGGCAAAACCCTCTGGCCTGGGCGCGGGCGACGGTCTTCAGCGCTGCGCCACGGCCTGCTTCACCAGTGTCCTCCCGAAGTCCCACATCAGTCCGCCACCGCCGTGGGCCTCGTCCATGACCGCCGTGAAGGCGGTGACGAACCGGTCCACGTCCGCCTCGTCGATGACCAGCGGCGGGATCAGCTTGATCACCTCCAGGTGGTCCCCGGAGACCTGGGTCAGGATCCGGTGCCGCTGGAGCAGGGGCACGACGACCATCTGGGCGAAGAGCCCCTTGCGGGCCGCCTGGAGCATGGCCCAGCGGCCGCGCAGCCCCAGTGACGTCGGCCTGCCGAACTCGATCCCGATCATCAGACCACGTCCGCGCACCTCGTGCAGCAGCTCGTACCGGGGCACGAGCTCCTCAAGACGGGACCGGAGCAGCCCGCCGATCCGCCGGACGTGGGCGACGGTGTCCTCGTCCTCCATGACCGAGAGGACGGCGAGCCCGGCCGCCATGGCCTGCGCGTTCGATCCGAAGCTCGCCGAGTGGACCAGGACGCGGTCCATCGACGAGTAGACCTTCTTGAAGATCCAGTCCTTGCCGAGGGTGGCGCCGACCGGGACGTAGCCCCCGGAGAGCGCCTTGGCGACGCAGACCAGGTCCGGTTCGACCCCCGGCTCGTGCTGGTACGCGTAGAAGTCGCCGGTCCTGCCGAGGCCGGTCTGCACCTCGTCCGCGATGAGCAGCGCGCCGTGCCGGTGCAGCAGCTCCTGGGCGGCCCGCAGGAAGCCCGGGGGCGCCTCGTGGACGCCCTTGCCCTGGATCGGCTCCACGACGAAGGCGGCCACGTCGCCCCGCCGCAGCTCCCGCTCCAGGGCTTCGAGGTCGCCGAGGGCGATCGCGGTGTCCGGAAGGAGCGGGTCGAAGCCCTCCCGGAAACCCTGCTCGCCGTTGACGGAGAGGGAGCCGGTGGTGAGCCCGTGGAAGGCGTGGGCGCAGTAGAGGACCCTGGGCCGCCCGGTGGCGTACCGGGCGAACTTCAGGGCGGTCTCCACGGCCTCGGTGCCGCTGTTGCCGAAGAAGACCCGGTCGAGGTGCGGGCTGTGGGTGAGCAGTCGCTCGGCGAGCAGCCCCGGCAGGGGCTGGCAGTCGAAGCGCGTGAGGTCGGCGAGCTGGGCGTCCAGGACGTCGTGGAGGGCCTTGCGGACGACGGGGTGGTGCCGTCCGAGGCCCATCACGCCGAAGCCGGCGAGCATGTCGAGGTGGTCGACACCGTCGGCGTCCCAGAAGTGGGCGCCCTCGGCCCGCTCGTACACCTTGTCGAAGCCGATGGTGCGGAGCATGCGCGGCAGCTGGTGGTTGAGGTACTTGGCGTGCAGCTCGTACCGCTCGTCGCCGCGCTCGGCGAGCAGCGCCCGCAGGTCGAACTCCCCGCTCATCGCCCGGCCACCTCCCCCGTCCTCACGCGCTGTTCCCGGAGACGGTCTCCCTGATCGCGCGCAGGGACTCCTTGAGGGACCCCATCGTGGCGAGGACGGCGGTGGGCTCGTATCCGCAGTGCGCCATGCAATTGGCGCAGCGCGGGTCCTTTCCGCGGCCGTACTTGTCCCAGTCGGTGTCCTCGACGAGTTCGCGGTACGTGGGGACGTAGCCGTCGCTCATCAGATAGCAGGGGCGCTGCCAGCCGAAGAGCGAGTAGTTGGGAATGGCCCAGGCCGTGCAGGGGAAATCGGCCTTTCCTTCGAGGAAGTCCAGGAAGAGCGGCGAGTGGTTGAGGCGCCAGCGGCGCCGGTTTCCGCCCGCGAAGGCCTTCTTGAAGAGTTCGCGGGTCTGCTCGACGCCGAGGAAGTGCTCCTGGTCGGGTGCCTTCTCGTAGGCGTAGGCGGGCGAGATCATCATTTCGTCGACCTGGAGGTCGTCGTTGAGGAAGTTGAGCACCTCGATGATGGTCTGCGGGGTGTCCGTGTTGAAGAAGGTCGAATTGGTGGTGACACGGAAGCCGCGCCGCTTGGCCTCCTTGATGGCCGCCACCGCCTCGTCGAACACACCCTCCTTGGCGACGGATTCGTCGTGCCGCTCGCGCAGGCCGTCGATGTGCACGGCGAAGGCGAAGTACGGCGAGGGCGTGAACTTGTCCAGCTTCTTGCGGAGCAGCATCGCGTTGGTGCAGAGGAAGACGTACTTCCTCCGGGCCACCAACTGGCGCACGATCTCGTGGATCTGAGGGTGCATCAAGGGCTCGCCGCCCGCGATGGACACCATGGGGGCGCCGGACTCCAGGACCGCGCCGACCGCCTGCGCGACCGGCATGCGCTGCTTGAGGACACCCGCCGGGTGCTGGATCTTCCCGCAGCCCTCGCACGCGAGGTTGCAGGCGTAGAGCGGCTCCAGCTCGACGATCAGCGGGAACTTGTCCCGCTTGCGGAGCTTCTGTTCGAAGAGGTAGGTCCCGACCCTGATGGACTGACGGAGCGGCATGGCCATAACTCGCTCACCTCCTGGGGAGCAGCAAAGAACGGTGCCATTCGAAGAACGCGGGAAGGACGGCACGGAGAACACGGAAGGCCGATATTCCCCCGCGTACCGTGCCGATCCGGACCAGTTCATGTTCTGGAGCGTCCACGACCACCCGGACGGCCGCAACCGGGCGGGCGTCCGGTCCGCCCCCGAGCCGGCCGGCCTCCCGCGCGGTACGCAAGGTCGCCGCGGACTCCATGTCGACGGCGATCGCGCCGGTGGCCCGCAGCGCGGCGCGCTCGGGGCCGCGCACCACATGGTCGGAGCCGGTCAGCGGGCCGGTGTGTACGGTCCTCCCGGGTACGGCTCTGACCAGCGCCTTCACCAGGAGATCGGTGCCGACACAGGGGGTCGTGCCGTCGGGGCCGCGGGTCTCCTCGGCGACGATCAGGTCCCCCGGGTGCATGCCGGGGCCGAGCCCCGCGCAGAAGCCGGAGGCGATGACGGCCGCGTCGGCCCACCGCTCCTCGCCGAGCACCCGGGCCACGGTCCGGCGGGCGTGCGCCGGGCCCATGCCCGTACGCACCACGGTCACCGGGCCGGGGGCGCCGCCGCTGCCCCCGCTGCGCAGGGCGAACCGCTCGATGCCGAGCGCGCAGGCGATCAGCAGCGGCGGAGCGGCGGCGGGACGAGGGCCCGGACCCGGCTCGTGTCCCATCAGCGCCCCTTCCCGGGCGAGGGCTCCCCGTGCACGTACCGTCCGAGGGCCGTGAGCGGGAAGACCAGGCGGTAGAGGTGGTAGTTGATGGAGAAGTCCCAGGGGAAGCCGGTGCCGGTGAAGTACGGCTCGTCCCATGAGCCGTCCTCGCGCTGCGTCTCCGTGAGCCAGGCGACGCCCCGCCGGACGGGCTCGGAGTCCCGCTCCCCGGCCGCGAGGAGGGCGATGAGCGCCCACGCCGTCTGGGAGGCGGTGGAGACGCCGCGTCCGATCCACCGCTCGTCCTCGTACGAGCGGAGGTCCTCGCCCCAGCCCCCGTCCTCGTTCTGGACGGAGCCCAGCCAGCCGACGGCCCGGCGGATCGCCGGATGCGAGGCGGGCAGTCCGGCGGCGGTCAGGGCCGGCAGCACCGAGCCCGTCCCGTACACGTGGTTGACGCCCCAGCGGCCGAACCAGGCGCCGTTCGGCTCCTGTTCGGCGAGAAGCCACTCGATTCCCCTGCGCGTACGGGGGTTTCGGGCCTGTCCCTCGTAGGCGAGCATCTCCACCACATGGGCGGTGACGTCGGCGGACGGCGGGTCGATCACCTCGCCGAAGTCGCAGAACGGCAGCTTGTTGGGGAACGCGCTGGTGTTGTCGGCGTCGAAGGCTCCCCAGGCGCCGTTGCGCGACTGCATCCCGAGCGTCCAGCGCGCGCCCCGGGCGATGGCCGCCTCCACCCGGGCGGGGTCGGGGTGGTCGACCCGGCGCAGGGCGAGGAGGACCTCGGCGGTGTCGTCGATGTCGGGGTAGTTGTCGTTGTGGAACTCGAACGCCCAGCCGCCCGGCGGGAGTCCGGGGCGGCGCACGGCCCAGTCGCCCGTCCTGGTGATCTCCTCGTCCAGCATCCAGTCCACGGCCTTCACGAGCGCCGGGTGGTCGGGGCGGAGCCCGGCGTCGGCGAGTGCGATGGTCGCGAGACAGGTGTCCCAGACGGGTGACTGACAGGCCTCGACCATGCGGGTGGGGGTACCTCCCTGGCCGTCAGGCCCAGGGGGACCGTCCTCGCGCCAGACCGCGAACCGGTCGAGGGACTCCAGGCCCGCGCGCATGACCGGGTGTTCGAGGTCGTAGCCGAGGAGGTGGAGGGCGATGACCGAGTAGACGGCGGGCGGCTGGATGCCGCCCCAGCAGCCGTCGTTCTCCTGGCGCTCGATGATCCACCGCGCGGCCATGTTCATGGCGGTCCCGCGCAGCGCGCGCGGAGCGATCCGGTGGTAGGCGTGGAGCGCCTTGTCGAGCCGCTGGAAGATCCCGTCCCAGCCGGTGGCCGGAGCGAGGGGCCGGGGCGGGTTGGGCCGGGCGGGGTCGGTGTGCAGCTCGTCGAGCGGGAAGGGCGCGGGGCGGACCGGGCGCTTCGCGGAGACCACGGTGAGCGGCACGATCGTCTGCCGGGCCCAGCAGCCGAAGTCGTAGATGTTGAGCGGGAACCACTTCGGCAGGAAGAGCAGCTCGGGGGGCAGTTCGGGCAGGTCCTCCCAGCGCCACCAGCCGAAGAGGGCCAGCCAGATCCGGGTGAAGACCCGGGCGGCGGCGATCCCGCCCCGGGCGCGCACCCATGCGGAGGCGCGGGCCATGTGCGGGGCCTCCGGCGGGTCACCCGCGAGTCGCAGGGCCACATAGGCCTCGACCGTCGTGGAGAGGTCGCCGGCGCCGCCGTAGAAGGTGGCCCAGGCGCCGTCCTCGCGCTGCTCGCGGCGGATGTGGAGGGCCGCGGCCCGGAGGGTGTCGGCGTCGAGGATGCCCAGGAACTGGCGGAGGAGCAGGTCCTCGGCGTCCATGGTGACGTTGGTCTCCAGGTCGCCCTTCCACCAGCCCGCCGGGTCCTGGCGGGCGAGCAGGTGCTCGACGGCGCGCTCCGCGGCCCGTGCGGCGCTCTCGTCGAGTCTCTCCCACGCGTCGGAGGATCCCTCCGGCACCGTGGTGTCGTGCGTGGTGCTGGCCGCGGCCGCCCGGGGGCCCACGGCCCCGGAGCTTCCGTCGGTCGTCGCTGTCATGGCTTCCCCTTTGCGGCAGTCGGTTACTTCTGCTTCTACGGGTCTGCCGTCGGGCGGCGCCGGGAGGCCCCCGCCGGCGACCGCGAACACAAATAAGGGTGTTGGTGTTAATAAAATACCTAACACCACCAAAAAGGCCCGCGCGGTGGCAGTATCATATAAACAAAAGAAGCAGCCCACGACAAAAGCAGTGTATATATAGGTGGTCGCCGTATC